>DASYVT010000089.1 GCA_035936835.1 Candidatus Methylomirabilota bacterium
GCAAGCTGACGCAGGCGACGGTGTCGCTAGCGCGGCCGGGGATACGCCAGGATCACCCAGATTATTTCCCGCTCGTGGTCGCGAACTACATCCTGGGTGGTGGCTCGGCCTCACGGCTTTACACGAAGGTGCGGGAGGAGCGCGGGCTCGCGTACTCCGTCTACAGCGGCCTCGGCCCCGGTCGCTATGGCTCGTCCTACTTCGTGGGGCTCCAGACACGACTTGAGACCGTGGACGAGGCCGTGCGCTTGGTGAAGGAAGAGCTGGCGCGTATGGCGCGCGAGCCCGTCACAGCGCGTGAGCTCGAGCTGGCCAAGGCGTACCTGATCGGCAGCTACCCGCTTCGGACCGACACCTCGGGCAAGATGGCGGGGCTCCTGGTGGCGGTGGAGGAGAACCAGCTCGGTCTGGACTGGCCCGACCGCTTCAAGGCTGGGGTCTCGCGCGTCACCGCCACGGACGTCAGGCGCGTGGCGACGACCTACATGGACCCGGCGACATTCTCGTCGGTCACCGTCGGGAAATAGGCGGGGGGCAAGTAGCTGGAGTGAGCCGCGCTCTCTCTGATTCAGCGGGGCGTCCTGAAGTATCTCAGGACGTATTCCTTGTTCTCCGGGTACCAGAGGTTGCCGAGGTGTCCTCCGTACGGATACAGGATCACCTGATCGCCCAATGTGTCTTTGAGCTCTTCGATTGATTCCCTGGGGGCAATGAAATCATCGGCGTTATGCATGAGCTGCACTGGTGAATAGCCGCGCAGCCGCCCGAGAATCGGCGCCAGGGATCCCCGCTTCCAGAAGCTCTCCGAATCAGCCTGCGGCTCCGCCGCCCGAAGCCTCCACAAGGGCACGGCGATCTTTTCGAAGTAGTCTTTGAACGTCAGCCCCTTGGCTTCCTGGAGGCGCTTCTTGGCCTGGTCCGTGGGCGTCTTCAGAATGTTTTGATCGTGAATGGCCTGCGTGACATACACGAGCTCGGGAAGCAGGGATTGCAAATCCTCGGCAATGAGGAACTGGAGCTCTTCCGTCGTAAACCCGGCGAACGCCTTGGCCAACCTTGCAAAGACCGTCGGGTCATCCCGCTTTTCCCTGGAGAAGGATTCGACGATGCCAAGGGCCTTCGCCACGATGCTCTTGGATTTGTCCCCGCCGAACTTGTTCTTGAACGCATCCCACGCATCAGCCTTCGTGAGGGCATACGAGAGATCGAGTGGCGGGTTCATGAGGAGAAACTTTCTAATGCCGATCTTCCGTTCATCGGCATCGATGACGCTCAGATAGGCGCCTTCAAGCGCCCCCAGGCTTGCCCCCAAGAAGTTGATTCCGGTAGGCTCGACGTTGTATTGAGTTCTCAGGAGCGTAAGGATTGTTTGCATGGCTTCATAGAGATCACGAGCGTCTTCCGGAGCATAGCCTGGCGCGCCGCTTCGGCTGGCCGCCAACGCGAAATTCCAGCTCATCGGAGAGGGCAAAATGACAACATGGAAGCTCTCGCGATAGAAAAGCCCGGCGAAATAGGTGGAAAGCCCGAAGTAAGGGTTGGATCCAATACCAGAAAGAATGAAGAGCAGGGGCGCTGGGTGGCGTTGGCGATAGAGGGCGACGCTCAGGCCGTCGCGTCCTTCGAGAAGTGGCACGGCATCTCGGCCGGGGAGGCCGGGCACATGGACCACCTCTCGCGTGGGCCGGTGAGCGAGAGCATCGCTATTCAAAATGGCGCTGGTGATCGTCGCCACATAGGGATCGTGAAACGGATACTTGTAGTCGTCGGCTTCGGCAGAACTCCAGGAAAGGCACAGCACGGTCAATACGATAAGAGGAAAGCGCACCGTGGAGAACCTCCGTTGCCTTCTGTGGTAGAACCGTAGCATGGTGCTCGCCGGCATCCTCCCGGCCGTTCGGCGCCTTGCGGCCGCACCCCGTAGACAACATACATCATGACAACGGCAGCGCGCCAACACATTCCAACCTGGGTGAAGGTGGCTTACTCGTCCTTTGTGGCTATCGTCGTGCCGTGCTACTGGGTGACCTATACCCCATGGAACTTCTTCTACTTCTGTGACGTAGCGTTGCTCGTCACCGGTGTCGCGATTTGGATCGAAAGCCCGCTGCTGGTGAGTATGCAGGCCGTTGCCATCACGCTGCCGCAGATACTGTGGGTGATCGATCTTCTATGCCGGCTCGTTGCGGGCGTGCACCTAACCGGTGTCACCGCCTACATGCTCGATCCGAGGATTCCCGTGTTTCTGCGTGGGCTGTCGTCGTTTCATGGCTGGCTGCCCTTCGTCCTTGTGTGGTTGCTCTCGCGCTTGGGCTACGACCGGCGGGCGCTCCCGATACAGTCCGTGGCCGCAGTCATGATCTTGCTCGTGTCCTATCTTTTCGCTCCGGCCCCGCCACCCCCTGCCGGTCACCCTGCGTGGGCGGTCAACCTCAACTACGTGTACGGACTCGACGACAAGCACCCCCAAACGCTGATGGCGCCCCGGCTCTGGTTGCTGTGCATGATGGCGTTCAACCTGATCGTGCTCTACGTGCCGACCCACCTCGTCCTGCGGCGTGTCTTCAAGGTGCCCTCCTCCCGGACTTCAATCTGCTAGGCGGGCGAGATGTCGAGCGGGCGCATGCAGAGACGGTACCGCCGCAGGCCCGGCGTCGCAAGGGCGGCCGCGCCGTGTGCTAGAATACGCTTCCACATGGGGCGCAGATCCTCTTGGTACGGGTGTCTTCCGTTCCTGTTGCTGGCGGCGGGGCTGATCGGCGTGGCGCCCGGCGAGGCCGTGTCGTTCGCGCTGACGGACCGCGACCGCGAGCAGGCCGTCCGCGCGGGTAAGAAGAGCGTCGTGGTCGAGGAGTTCGGAACCGAATGGCGCCTCAAGGACGCGTCCGGGCAGACGCTCACTGTGATGACACCGTTCCACCGCTTAGCACTGGCGGCGCGCAACTCGACGTTCCGCAACGAGGAGCTCAAGCCAAAGGACGTCGAGGCACTGATGAAGGACTACGAGGGCAAGCTCGCCTTCCGCGTGACGCTGCGAGGCGGCAAGACGGATTTCGCCCGCTTCTACGCGCCGACGCTCGTGGCGGGGGCACAGGAGGTGAAGGCGAGGTTCGTGCAGAACGAGCGCACCGCGCTCCGCGAGGACGACGGGCGGTACGCGGCGCAGTGTCTGTACGTATTTCCGGCCGAGGGACTGAACCCGAAGGGCCGGGTGGTGCTGGTAGTCAAGGACGCCGACGAGCGTGAGGTCGCGAAGTTCACCGTTGATCTGGCCGCGATGCGATAGGCGCAGCGCACAGGGAGATCCGATGGTCACGAAGGAGCGGTTCGCGCAGGGCATGACGGTCCAGCAGTACCTCGATCAGATGGGCACCAACAAGGACACGTTCGTGAAGTTCCTCGGAGAGATCAAGGTCAAGCCCGAGGACAAGAAAGCGCTCGAGTCGCTCAGCAAGAAACTGAAGTGCGTGATCATCACCGAGGACTGGTGCGGTGACGCGCTCTACAACGTCCCGGTGCTCCTCAAGCTCATCGAGGGCAACCCGAACATCGAGACCCGCGTGTTCCTGCGCGACAAGAACCCCGACCTGATGGACCAGTACCTGAACAAGGACATGTTCCGGTCCATCCCGGTCTTCGCGTTTTTCGACGAGAACATGACCGAGGTCGCGCGCCTGCTCGAGCGGCCGCCCAAGGTGACCGAGGAGCTCGAGGCCAAGATGCTCGAGGTGCGCAAGGCGTTTCGCGCCGAGAAGCTCGAGTCGTGGCGGCAGGCCGTCGTGGGCGAAATCCGCACGCTCCTGAAGGCGTGAGGCGGCCATGAAAGCCATCCGGATCCACGCACCGGGAGGTCCCGAAGTGCTCCAGTACGACGACGTCGCCGAGCCCACGCCGGGCGCGGGCCAGGCCGTCGTCAAGCTCGCCGCAGCCGGCGTCAACTACATCGATGTCTACTTCCGCACGGGCACCTACAAGGCGCCCCTGCCGCTGACCATCGGCCTCGAGGGCGCGGGGACGGTGTCAGCGGTGGGACAGGGCGTCACTGACGTCAAGGCCGGGGACGCCGTCGCCTGGACGGGCGTGCCGGGCTCGTACGCCCAGATGACCGCCGTGCCCGCCGACCGGCTCGTGAAGCTGCCCGCAGGCGTGGCGCCGAAGGACGGCGCGGCCGCCATGCTCCAGGGGATGACGGCGCACTACCTGGTGAAGTCGAGCTACCCGCTCAAGAAGGGCGACACCTGCCTCGTGCACGCGGCGGCTGGCGGCGTGGGCCTCCTGCTCTGCCAGATGGCCAAGATGCTGGGCGCCACCGTGATCGGCACGGTATCGACCGAGGAGAAAGCGGCGCTCGCGAAGGCGGCGGGGGCCGATCACGTCATCCTCTACAGCAAGCAGGACTTCGAGCCCGAGGTGAAGCGGATCACCGGCGGGCGCGGCGTGGACGTCGTCTACGACGGCGTCGGCGCCACCACGTTCGACAAGAGCCTGAGCTGCCTCCGCCCGCGGGGCTTCATGATCCTGTTCGGCGCGGCCAGCGGGCCCGTGCCGCCGCTCGACCTCCAGGTCCTGAACGTGCGCGGCTCCCTTTTCCTCCAGCGGCCGAGCCTCAACCACCACATCGCCGGCCGCGAGGAGCTGCTCCAGCGAGCCGGCGAGGTCCTCGGCTGGATCCGCGACGGCAAGGTCAAGCTGCGCATCGAGCACCAGTTCCCGCTGGCCCAGGCCGCAGAAGCGCACAAGGCGTTGGAAGGTCGCAAGACGACCGGCAAGATCCTGCTGATCCCGTAGCGCGGGGCAGCGACGAACATGGCCGGCCGGAAATGGCTCCGCTCGTCGCTGATCGTTTTCGCCGCGATGGTGCTGCTCGCGGCGGGGACGCTGGCGCTGCTGCCCCGCCTGCTCGACACCGCGGCCTTCCGCGCGCATGTCACCCAGGCGGCCGGGCAGGTCGTGGGCCGCCCGGTGAAGTTTGCTTCGCTGTCCGTCTCGCTGCTGCCCCTGCCGAACGTGACGCTCCGCGAGCTCGAGATCGCCGACGATCCGCGCTTCGGCACCAGCCCTGTGCTGCGGGTGGGCGAGGTGAAAGTGCGCGTGCGCCTGCGGCCGCTGCTCTCGCTCCGGATCGAGCTGGCGAGCATCACGCTCGACAAGGCGCAGTTCGAGCTGGTCGAGGAGGGCGGGCGGTGGAACGTCGCGACGTTGGCCGGCGCCGCGCTGCCGGCGAAGACCGTTCCCCGCGCGGTGCCTGGAATTCCCGGCGCCACAGTCGTCGGCGGCGTCATGGTCTCGCGCATCAGCCTCACGAACGCCGTCGTCCATGTGAAGCGCCTTGGGGACAAGCAGGGCGATGTCCGGATCCAGGACATCAACGCGACCGTGGCGGGTGTCGGCGGCGCGGACCTCGATATTCGCGGCGAGGCCCGCGTCGAGCCGGGAGGCTTTCGCCTCCGCGACATCCGCGCGAGCATGGGCCTCCGTGGCGGCGACATGCCCATCAAGGCCTCGCTCGACCTGGAAGGCGCCGACATCGCGCCGCTGGCGCGGGCCTTTCTCGCCGCGTCGCCCGAGATCTCGGGTCCGGTGAAGGGCAAGCTCCAGGTCTCCGGCGCGCTTGCGCGGTTGGGCGCGACGGGCCAGCTCGATCTGAGCCGCGTGACGTTGAGTGAGGAGCGGAGGTCGTGCGCGCCGCCCACGCGGCGCCAGCTGGTGTTCGACGACGTGCGCGTGCCCGTGCTGCTCAAGCCTGCGGCCTTCGAGAGCGCGCCGCTCAGCGCGAAGCTCGGCAAGGGCTCGGTGGCGCTCACGTTCACGGCCGGGCTGACCGAGCCCTCTCCGCTTCTGAACCTTACGCACATCACGATTGAAGGCGTCGAGCTGCTGCCGGTGCTCCAGGGCTATCTCTGCCAGGGCTTCGCCGTATCGGGACCGCTCGATCTCGGCGGGGAGCTGTCGATGCACACCGCGGACGTGTGGCGCAGCATGAACGGTACGGGCCGGCTCAAGATCGGCAAGGGCCGCGTCGTGGGCGAGGACGCGCTCAAGCTCGTGCGCGACGTCCTCGAGGCGGGCACGGTCGTCGATCAGGTGCTGCGCGGGAAGCTCCCCGGACCGAGCAAGACGGCGCTCGATTTCGATTCGATAACGGGCAGCTATCGGATCACCGCCGGCGTGCTTCGCACGGACGACCTCCTTTATCAAGGCAAGGACCTGAAGGTGGCGGTGGCCGGGACCTACGCGCTCGTGGACGGCCGGACGGACATGAACGTGGTCGCGACCCAGGGCTCGAGCCAGCTCCGCGCCCAGGTGACGGGCAGCGGGGGCTCGCTGCGGGTCATCCCGACGGGCGTCAAGGTCAAAGAGTCCGAGCAGGTCAAGAAGTTGCTGGACCGGCTGTTGCGCTGAAGCGCGCCCCGCCTAATTTTCCCGCTTCGACGAGCCCGACGAAGAACGCGTAGAGCTGATTGTATTCGTCGTAGCGGGTCTGACCCAGTCTCGCTACGGTATCCGCGCGCAGGCCGCGGTACATCTCGAGCCGCCGCCTGAGGACGCCGATCCACTCGGCCGAGAGGTCCTCGGCGTCGATGGCGCCGAATCCGGCCCGCGCGAGAAGTGCCTTGTAGCCATCCATGCTCTGGAGCGTGACCGCGGCCATCCACTCCTCGAGCCGTCGTCGCTCGCTGTCGCCCAGGCGGGGTGTCACGATCCAGTCGCTGAAGGCGATGCGTCCGCCCGACAGGAGCACGCGGCCGCACTCCGCCAGCACCCGGCCCTTGTCCGGAACGTGGAGGAGCCCTTCCTGGCTGACCACGGCGGTGAACGCCTGCGCTCCGAAAGGCAGGCTCTGCGCGTCGCCCCGCACCATCCGCACGAGCCGCGCAAGACCGACCCGGGCGGTCAGGCGGCGGGCGCCGGCCGCGCGCTGGGGGTTGAGATCGATGCCGGTGACGCGCGCGCCCCAGCGGCGGGCGATGAACCGCGCGGGCCCTGCCAGCCCGGCGCAGACGTCGAGGACGCGGCTCGCGGCGTCGATGCGCGCGCGCCGCGCCAGGGCCTCGACGGCCTCGAGGCCGCCGTAGTGGTCCTGGTCGAGGTCGTACAGGTCTTCGGGCTGGAGGCGCTTGAGGTCCTTGTCCTGGCGGCGGAGGGCGTCCACGATCTGGCCCTCGCTGATCGGATGGCGGCTGTAAAAGTCCACGACGGACGGAACGTGCCGGTCCATGCCGGGCAGTATACGGTGGTCCGCCCTGGCACTGGGCCAAGTTGCGAGCCAGACGAGGCCCGAGCGAGTCGGCAGCCCGAGGCGTACGTGCGTGTACGTTGAGGGCTGCCGGCGAGCGAGAACGAAGTATGGCGAAGCAAATTGGCCCAGTGCCGAAGTGTTGCTCAGAGTCCGGCCGTATGGTACAAGTCAACCGCTGTCATCCCGCACACCGAGGAGACTGGGTGGAGCCATGAGCGACGCCGCCGCCAATCCTACGAAGGCCGGTCTGGAAGACGTAGTCGTCTCTCCCTCGGAGATCTGCTTCATCGACGGCCACAAGGGCCGGCTGGTCTACCGGGGCTTCGACGTGGACGACCTGGTCGCGCAGTCGACCTTCGAGGAGGTGACGTACCTCCTCTGGTACGGCAGGCTTCCCACGCGCAAGGAGCTGGACGCCCACGTCAAGGCGCTCTCCTCGACGGCCAATCGCAAGCTCCCGCCCAAGCTCCTCGCCATGCTCCGGCTCTTCCCGAAGAAGACGACACCGATGGAAATCCTGAGAACCGGTGTGTCGGCGCTGTCGGCCTTCGACCCGGACGCCGCCGACAACTCCCGGGAGGCGACCCTCCGCAAGTCGATCCGCTTGACGGCGCAGTTGCCGACGCTCGTGGCGGCCTGGGACCGCATCCGCAGCGGGAAGGCGCCGGTCGCGCCCAACCCGCGACTGTCGCTCGCGGGGAACTTCGTCTACATGATGACCGGCAAGAAGCCCACCCCGCTGGCCACCAAGACCTGCGACGTAGCCCTGATCCTCCACGCCGACCACGAGTTCAACGCCTCGACCTTCGCCGCCCGCGTGACGGCCGCGACGCTCTCCGACCTTCACTCGGCCGTGGTGTCCGGCATCGGCGCGCTCAAGGGCCCGCTGCACGGCGGCGCCAACGAGCAGGTCATGCTGATGGTCGAGAAGATCAAGGACCCCGCCAAGGCCGATCGATGGATCCGCCAGGCGCTCGCCGACAAGGCGCGCATCATGGGCTTCGGCCACCGCGTCTACCGCGTCGAGGACCCGCGGGCCAAGCACCTCAAGCGCCTGGCCCTCGAGCTCGGCAGGCAGGCCGGCAGCACCGCCAATGTCGAGATCCTCGACATCATGGCGCGCGTGGTCTCCGCGGAGAAGCACATCTTCCCCAACGTGGATCTCTACTCGGGCGCGGCGTACGCGTCCATGGGTATCTCGACGGACGAGTTCACGCCGATCTTCGCCATGAGCCGGGTCGCCGGCTGGGCCGCGCACGTACTCGAGCAGCACGGCAACAACCGCCTGATCCGGCCGCGTTCCGACTACACGGGCCTGACGGACGAGAAGTACGTCCCGCTCGCCCAGCGGTAGACCGGCCGCCAGCGTCGTCCTGGTCGTGCACAACCAGGAGGCGCTCACGCGGGCCTGCCTGGAGAGCCTTCGGCCGACCACCGTCCCTTTTGAGCTCTGCGTGGTGGACAACGGCTCGACTGACGCCACCGAAGCCTATTTCCGCCGCTTCGCCCCGCCGTACCCGCTTCGCTACGCTCGCAACGCGGCCAACGTGGGCCTGATCAGCGCGCTCAACCAGGGGGCGCGGCTGGCAGGAGGCGAGGTGATCTGCTTCCTCCACAACGACACCGAGATGCGCGAGCCCGCGTGGCTCGAGCGGCTGGAGGCGGCACTCGGCGACGGCAGGCGGGTGGGGCTCGCGGGGCTCTACGGAGCGCGGCGGGTCAGGCGCGACGGGCGCTACGTCGGGCGCACCATCGTCCACTGCCTCGAGGATGGACCGGGCCTCGCGGCGCCGGTAGTCGAAGTCGCGGCGGTGGACGGTGTCTGCCTCTGCCTCCGGCGCGCGCTCCTGGACGAGATCGGCGGCTTCGACGAAGGCTACGGTTTCTTCCACGGCTACGACCGGGACCTCTCCTTCGCCGTGCGGGAGCGAGGCCTTGCGTGCGTCGTCGTGGACGCGCGCTTCGTCCACCGGGGCGGCGGCACGCGTACGGGGGAGCGCGCGCCCGTGGCGGCGGCCGAGGATCTGGAACAGCGGCGGCAGGCCATGGCGCGCTTCGCCCGGAAGTGGCGGCGCCGTCTGCCGAGCGACGTGCGCGGGCTTTCGGAGCGCATCCTCAACTACATCAATCGGCGAGGTGCTAAAGCGAGCGTATGATTCCGTTCGTCAAGGGGCACGGGCTCGGCAACGACTACATCGTCATCGACGGACGTGACCTGCCGGCGCCGCTGACGGTTCCGCAGATCGTGCGGATCTGCGACCGCAACTGGGGCGTGGGCTCCGACGGCATCCTGCTCAAGGTGACGGCCTGGGCCGGCGCGGATTTCGGACTGCGCATCCTCAATCCAGACGGCAGCGAGGCTGAGAAGTCCGGCAACGGGCTCCGCATCTTCGCCAAGTACCTCTGGGACCACGGGCACGCCAAGCAGCCTGTATTCACCGTGGACACCAAAGGAGGGCGCGTGGAGTGCCGCTGCCACACGGCCGACGGGCGCATGAATCTCGTCACGGTCGAGATGGGGCGCTGCACCTTCGTGGCTCCCGAGATCCCCATGAACGGACCTCCGCGCGAGGTGGTGAAGGTGCCGCTCCAGGTTGGGAGCGAGACGCTCCTGGTCACGGCCGTGTCGGTCGGCAACCCGCACTGCGTGGTCTTCGTGGACGCGCTGGACGAGGCGCGCTGCAGGACGCTCGGCCCGCAGATCGAGCGCCACCCGGCCTTCCCCAACCGCACCAACGTCCAGTTCGCGCGCGTGGCGTCGCGCTCGCAGGTGGACATCCTGATCTGGGAGCGCGGGGCGGGCTATACGCTGGCGTCGGGCTCGTCCTCGTCCGCCGTTGCGTGCGCGGCGGTCAAGAACGGATTGTGCGACCACGGGCTCGTTACGGTGCGAATGCCCGGCGGCACGCTCGAGGTGGACGTCCGGCCGGACTGGTCCATCCGCCTCAAGGGCCCAGTGGAGGAGGTCTACGCCGGCACCTTCTCCCGCGACCTCATGGACGCGCTCAACGCCAAACCCGCGCCCGATTGACACCGCGGTCCTAGCCCCAGGTGCCTTCGCCGGCTTTAGGTGGGGCCGAGGGGGCGCTCTTCGGCAGGCGCATGGCCCTGGCGACCAGGTTATCGCGGACGCGGTCGGGGACGAAGAGGGCCATCGCCGCCCGGATCTTGGCCTCGCGGCCGACCACGTAGCGGGTCTTGGGCTTCGCGGCCGTGAGCGCGTGCTCGACGGCGCGCGCCACGTCGACAGGAGCGACGGCGTTCTTCGCCGCGTGCGCCGCCGTCTTCTTCACGGCCTCGATCGCCTCCGCGTAGAGCACGAAGGTCTCGGGAGGGGCGGCGCCAAGCATAGCCGCGGCGTTCTTTGCGGACTTCTCCCAGATGGGCGTGGCGACCGCGCCCGGCTCGATGATGGACACCGAGATGCCCCAGGGCGCGAGCTCGAGTCGGAGCGCGTCGGTCAGCGCTTCGAGGGCGAACTTGGAGGCGCTGTACGCGCCCGTGAAGGGCGTGGCCATGCGGCCGGCGATCGACCCCATGTTGACGATGCGGCCGCGGCCCGCCCGGATGAGAGGCAGGAAAGCCTGCGTCACCGCGACCTGGCCGACCACGTTGATCTCGAGCTGCCGTCTCAAATCGGGCAGGGGAAGGAACTCGATCGGACCCGGCACGACGATACCGGCGTTGTTGACGAGTCCCGCGAGGCCGGCGGCTCCCACGGCGCCGGCTACCGCGCTGGCCGCCGTCGAGATCGAGACGGTGTCCGTGACGTCGAGTGAGATGGGAGTGAGCCGCGCCGAACCCAGGGCTCGGAGCGCCTCCGCATCGCCCTGCCTGCGCACGCCCGCGAAGACTCTCCAGCCCAACTGGTCCAGATGGAGCGCGCAAGCGGAGCCGATGCCTGTCGAGGCGCCCGTGATCACGACCGACTTCGCCGGGGCCAAGCTCAGAGGGCGTCCGACAGCCGCTTGGCGGCTACTCCGCCCACGAGGGCGGCGACGAAGGTGATGACGAAGGCGACGGCCGTGGGTCCAACGCCGGGGACCATCGGGGCCAGGGACGGTCTCGCAGCGATGAACCAGCCGCCGACGATGAACAGCAGGAGGCTGAACGCGACGGTGGACGCGACGGGGCGGCGGCGGGCGTCCACGAGCGCCATCCCGACGACCGCTGCCGAGCCCATGTACAGGAGGGGCAGGCCACCCACCCTCCCCGGCGTCACACCGTTCTTCCTCGCCGTGATGTTGGCCACCGCGATGGGCGAGGTCGGATCCTTGGCGATCTCCTCTTCGATGACGGACACCGGCTGCATCACCTCGAAGCCCGCGCGCGCGATCGAGAGCCCCGCCATGCCCACGAGCGCCACGACGAGGAGGACGAGCGCCGGCGTCCAGCGGTTTCCCGAGAGCCGCGCCGTCGGCACGAGCGCCAGCGGCAGGAGCACGGCAGCCAAAATCGCGAAGGTGTAGAAGAGGACGCCGCCGTAGAGGTAGGCGATGCGGAA
>DASYVT010000090.1 GCA_035936835.1 Candidatus Methylomirabilota bacterium
GAGGGTAAGAACCCTCCACGGGACCATGAGGCCCCGGCAGGGCAGACGTCCGCAACTGCCCGGACCGCCGACACCGGTTAGACGCTCACGCCGGGAAGGGTCGGCTGGTCGGCTCCTGCCGCGGTCAGGGGCAACGGCGGCCGTGGATCCTCCCGCGCACCCGGGAGGTCAAGGCGAGGGTAGATCGGCAGCCTGCGGGTCAAGGGCGACTCGACCATGGCGTACTACTGGAACCAGCACGAGAAGACCAAGGCGACGCTCTTCGGCGAGTGGATCCAGACGGGCGACAAGTACTACCAGGACGCGGACGGCTACTTCTGGTACTGCGGCCGCGCGGACGACATGCTCAAGGTCGGCGGCATCTGGGTCTCGCCGGTCGAGGTCGAGAACACGCTGGTCGGCCACGCGGCCGTGCTCGAGGCCGCCGTCGTCGGGCACGAGGACACGGACCGGCTCGTCAAGCCCAAGGCGTTCGTCGTCCTCAAGGACGGCCACGCGGCGACGCCCGCGCTCGAGGACGAGCTCAAGGCATTCGTCAAGGACAAGCTCGCGCCCTACAAGTACCCGCGCTGGATCGAGTTCGTCCCCGAGCTGCCCAAGACCGCGACCGGCAAGATCCAGCGCTTCAAGCTGAGGTGAACGAGAGCGCAGGTGCGTAGAGCGTAGATAACTATAGTCATATCAACACCCGTTCTCAGTCATGGCCGGCCGAGGCTCAGGCTCTTGCCTTGACGGAGGCCTGACCAATCTCAGCGTCAACATGATTGTCCTCCCTTCTCTCTCTTGTTCGTGACCATGAGATAGTACAGCGCCAATGGGGCCGAGTAGCTCCCGGCACGCTCGATCCACTCGAAGGGCAGTGAGCCCGAAGTCATGAACAGCGCCTCAGTGCCCATCTTCCACAGACAGATCCCGATCAGCAGGCCGGGGAGCGGCGCGACGAGGACGGCGACGGCCAGAACGATCTCCAAGCCGCCGATCTTCCGCGTGAGCGTGAGGCCGCCCACCACGACGCCATGAAGGCCAATAGACGCATAATGTGCGGTCAGCGCTGGCTTGTCGTTGAGGGCGCCAAGCGCGCCATGCCCGAGCAGCAGCAGGCCGGTGGTGACGCGCAGGATCCCGCGCATCGCCCGCGCGCTGACGACGGTGAGTGGCGGCATATTGGACGGCCGCACCGGTGTGAACCATCCGCGCAGGCGGCGCGGGACCCCGGCGAGGACCAAGAAGGCCAGCGGCACGCCATAGTTGCCCGCCCGTTCGACGAATTCCCACACTGAATCGCCCGAGAGCGGTCGCAGTAACGCCGTCCAGGCACCCCAGACGGCCAGGTGCAGCGGCACGATCGGCAGCGGCACGACAGCCATGATGAGTCCCAGCCCGACGTCCATGCCTCCGATCCACGGCATCAGCCGGTAGGCCCAGGCGCTGTCGATGCCGACGACACCGAAGTAAGGTACCCAGGCCTCCTTGGTCAGCAGACCGTAGGCGCCGTGGCCGATGAAGCAGCCGATGACGCCGAGGCGAAGGATCCAATGCAGCTTGTGTTCGATCGGGAGGGTGCGCCATCGTGCGACGGCCGACACCCCACAGGCGTTCGCTTGCTCCATCCACCCCTCCTCGTGTCGCATGACGCAGAGATCCTTGTAATCATGGAGCGGAGATAACATAAAACCCATTCTCAGTCGCAGCCCGCCTCGCGCGAAGGTCTTCCCCCCTGGAGTCTTCCTTGTCACAAAGCAGGTGGGGGAAACGTTCGCCGAGGCCCGGCGCGTCGGGGAGCGAGTCCGGTCGATCGGCTTGGTTCAGCCGCTTGCAATCACCGGGTCGCCTCAGTAGCCCTCGGTCAGCTCCATCCTTGAGCCTACCTCACAGCCTGGGCGCGAGTCTAACAGAGGACGGGCAGGTGCTGGCGCGAGGTCTCCACTTCTGGGATAGTCGCCCAGAGCGGGAGACAAGGAGGACACATCGATGGCAACAGAGCGGAAGGCCGCGATCGTGACCGGTGCGGCGAGCGGCCTCGGACGGGCCATGGCGCGTGGCCTCGTTGAGAGCGGCATGGACGTGGTGGCGGTCGATCGGAATGCGACGGCGCTGGCGGCGATGGCGCCGTCCACGGCAGGCACCCCGGGCTCGGTCCTGCCCCTGCCGGCCGACCTCATGCAGCCTGACGCGTTCGACCGGATCGTGGCGGCCGCGCTGGAGAAGTTCGGACGGATCGACGTGCTGATCAACAATGCCGGCATCGGCCAGGCGTCGGTGCGGGCGGATCAGCGACGCAACCCGATCCGGTTCTGGGAAGCGACCCCGGATCAGTGGAGCCGCTTCCTCGCGGTGAACGCGACCGCGCCGATCATGATGGCCCGCGCCGTGGTGCCGCACATGCTGCGCGCCCGGCAGGGGCGAATCATCACCGTGACCACCAGCCTCGGCACCATGGTCCGCGCGGGCTATCTGCTCTACGGCTCGAGCAAGGCCGCCGCCGAGTCCGCGACGGCCATCATGGCGGCGGATCTGGCGGGCACGGGCGTCACGGCGAACGTGCTCGTCCCCGGCGGTGTGACGAACACGCCGCTCGTCGGCGACGATGCCGGGGAGCGCAGCAAGATGCTCCAGCCGGAGATCATGGTGCCGCCGCTACTCTGGCTGGTGTCCGACGCTGCCGCGGGCGTCACCGCGAAGCGCTTCATCGCCGCCGACTGGGACCGCTCACTGCCGGCGGCGCAGGCGGCCGAGAAGGCGGGGGCGCCTATCGCGTGGCTCGGGATCGCGCGGATGCCGATCGAGCCGACTTGACGGGGCCCTCACCGATGCGCTCCATGAAGCCGGACCGGCCGCGCCGGTCGACGTGGACCTTCGTCCTCTCTGGCGCCCTGGCCGCGGGCATCGCCGCGATCGCGGTCGGGCTTGTCGTCTCGGCGGCCTACGACCGGCGCCTGACCCAGTTGGCGCACGAGGCGGCGGCGCTCAAGCAGGAGGCGGAGCGCCAGCAGTCGCTGGTCGTGCTGCTCCGCGATCCCGCGACCCAGGTCGTCGCGCTCTCGGGCCTCGAGCCCGCGCCGGGCGCCAGGGCGAGGATGCTCTGGCACGCGACGGCGGGCGGGCTCCTCGTCGCCCAGGGCCTGCCGCCGGCGCCGGAGGGCAAGGTCTACGAGCTCTGGGCGATCACCGGCAAGGGCGCGCCTCAGCCCGCGGGTGTCTTCACCGTGGACGCCAAGGGCGTCGGCAGCCTGCGCGTGGCGCCGATTCACGCGGCCGGGGCCGTGGACACCTTCGCGATCACTCTCGAGCCTGCGGCCGGCGTCCCCGCGCCCACCGGCGCGATGTACCTCGCCGGCAAGCTCTGATCCGTCCGGCGCATTGACATACCGGGCGCGCGATAGTAAGAACGTCCCCTCAGTCATCAACTCGTTCACCCGCGGTCAACTCCGGCAAAGACGCCGAGAGACGAAAAGGGGAGGGCAGCTCATGCGTGTCACACGGAAGGTGTGGGTCTTGGCGATTGCGCTGTGCGTGGCGCTGGCTTCGCCGGCGCTCGCCCAGCAGTTCAACTGGCAGCAGGCGAAAGGGACCCAGCTGCGGGTCCTCCTCAACAAGCATCCTTGGCAGGGGGCGATCGAGCCGCACCTCAAGGAGTTCGAGACGCTCACGGGGATCAAGCTCATCGCCGAGGTGTACCCGGAGGACCAGTTCCGCGCCAAGGTTCTGGTCGAGCTGACCTCGGGGGCCAGCTCGATCGACGTGTTCATGAGCATGCCGGCGCAGGAAGGCCTCAAGTACGTGCGGGCGGGCTGGCTCCAGCCCGTGGACGAGTTCCTGAAGAACCCCGCGCTGACCGCGCCCGACTACAACTGGAACGACTTTCTCGAGAAGACCCGTGAGGCGATGGTCATCGAGGGCAAGACCATCGGCCCGCCCATCCAGGTCGAGAACACCTCGCTCATGTACCGGAAGGACGTGTTCCAGAAGTACAACGTCAAGGTGCCGACCACGCTGGACGAGCTCGAGGCGGCGGCCAAGGCGCTCAACGGCAAGGCCATGACGGACGACGGCCAGCCGGGCTACGGCATCGTGGCGCGCGGCAAGCGGGCGGCGGCGACGTCGCAGTTCGCGGCGTACCTGCACGCGATGGGCAGCACCTGGCTCGGGCCGAACCGCGAGCCGATCTTCAACAACGAAGACGGCGTCAAGGCGCTCGAGCTCTACGGCCGACTGCTCCGGCTGTACGGACCTCCGGGCTCGGAGAACAACCACTGGTACGAGGCCTCGTCGATCTTCTCGCAGGGCAAGGCCGCGATGTACACCGACGCCAACTCGCTCTTCCCCGTGATCGAGGACGCGCAGAAGTCCAAGGTGGTCGGCAAGGTCGGGTACGCGGTCTTCCCGCGCGGGCCCAAGGGGCAGCAGGGCGCGACGGTGGCGGCGTGGGGCTTAGCGATGCCCAAGACCAGCCAGAACCAGAAGGCCGCGTGGCTCTTCATGCAGTGGGCGACCGCCAAGGAGCAGGTGCTCGCCGTGCAGAGCGAGAAGGGCGTCCTCGGCGCCCGCGAGTCGGTCTGGAAGGATCCGAGAGGCATGGCCAAGGTTCCGGCCGATCTGCGCGAGTCGCTGACGGTCGGTTCCAAGGTGGGCACGCCGCTGTGGAACCCGCCGGTCGTGGCGGTCGCGGAGTGCCGCGACGCCATCGGAGCCGCCATCGTGGTCGCGATCCAGGGCGGTGACACCAAGGCAGCGGCCAACAAGGCGGCTACCGACGTCAAGCGGATCATGCTAGAGACCGAGAAGAAGTAGATCCCGTTGCGGCACCTCGGCACCGGGTGGTCGCGATTCGTCGAGCGCCACCCGGTGCCGGTCTTCACGCTTCCCTCCGTCGCCGCCGTCACCCTCCTCATGGCGTTTCCGGTCGCCTACACGCTCTACATGAGCGTGCACTCGTGGTACGCGTCGAGCGTCACAAGCCCCCACTTCATCGGGCTCGAAAACTTCCGGCGCGCCTTCGTCGAGGACGACCGCTTCCGCAACGCGCTCTGGCTGACCGTGTACTTCACCGCGCTCGCGACGGCGCTCCAGCTCGTGCTCGGCGTCTCCCTGGCCCTCGTCCTCAACCGGCCGTTCCGTGGCAAGGGGCTCGTGCGCTCGGTCTTCCTCCTGCCGATGGTGGCGACGCCGGTGGCCATCGCGCTCGTGTGGATGATGATGTACAACCCGACGCTGGGGGTGATGAACTACCTCGTGGGGCTGGTCGGCCTGGGGCCGTACCGGTGGGTCAGCAACGCGGCGATCGTCGTGCCCGCGCTGGCGGTTGTGGACACGTGGGAGTGGACCCCGCTCATCACGCTCATCACGCTGGCGGGGCTCGCGACGCTGCCGATCGAGCCCTACGAGTCGGCGCTGATCGACGGCGCCTCCTCGGCCCAGATGTTCTGGCGGATTACGCTGCCGCTCCTGCGCCCCACGATCATCGTCGCGCTGCTCTTCCGCGCCATCGACTGCCTGAAGACCTTCGACATCATCTACGTGATGACGCAGGGCGGGCCGGGCTTCGCCTCCGAGACCCTGAACGTCTACACCTTCCAGGTCGGCCTCTTCTACTTCCACATCGGCTACGCGAGCTCGCTCCTCGTCATCCTCTTTGCATTGGTCCTAGGTGTGAGCTTGCTCCTCATCAAGGTCCGCAGGGGGGCGTGGTGAGATGCTGAGCGTGTCGGGCAGGGGGCGGGACCGCGTCAACCCCTGGACCTACGTCCTCCTCGTCCTCCTGCTGATCCCGTTCCTTTTTCCGCTCGCGTGGATGGTCCTGTCCTCGTTCAAGACCCAGGTCCAGAATACCGCCTACCCGCCCGTCTGGGTCTTCGCGCCAACGCTTGGCAACTACCGCGAGGTGTTCCAGAAGAACCCGTTCTTCACCTTCACGCTGAACAGCCTGGTGGTCGCGATGGGCTCGACGGGGCTCGCGCTGCTCCTCGGGCTGCCCGGCGCCTACGCCATCGCCCGCTTCAAGCGGACGGGCATCGCGCTGGCCATCCTGACCGCGCGGATGGCGCCCGGCATCGGCTACCTGATCCCGTGGTTCATCCTGTTCACGAAAGCAAAGATGATCGACACCTACACGGCGCTGATCCTGACCCATCTCATTGTGGCGCTGCCGCTGGTGCTGTGGGTGATGATCGGGTTCTTCGAGGACGTGCCCGGCGACCTGATCGAGGCATCCCGGATCGACGGCTGCTCGCACTTCGCCGCCTTCTTGCGGATCGCCCTGCCGCTCGCCAAGCCCGGCATCGTGGCGACCGGCATCCTGGCCTTCATCTTCTCGTGGAACAACTTCCTCTTCTCGCTCATCATCGCGGGCTTCAAGACGCGCACCCTGCCGATCGCCGTCTACAGCTTCCTGTCCTACGAGGAGATCAACTGGGGCGGCCTGACCGCCGCGGCGACGGTCATCACGCTCCCCGTCCTCCTGCTCGCGCTGCTCGTGCAGAAGCACATCGTGCGCGGTCTCACGCTGGGCGCCCTCAAGGGCTGAGGCGGGCGGTCAGCCTCCGCGCAGGCGCGCGGCGTGGAGGATGGCGATGACGCTCATCGAGTCCTTGATCTCGGCGCGCTCGACCATGCGCACGACCTCGGCGAAGGGGAACTCGCGCCGCTCGAGGAACTCCGTCGCGTCCGGCGGGCGGGAGGCCGGGCGCAGGTCGCGCGCCAGGTAGAGGTGCGCGGTCTCGCGCATGATGCTCTTCGAGGTGTGGAAGTCGCAGAGCTTGACCAGCTGGCCCGCCTCGCGCCCCGCTTCCTCCGCTAGCTCGCGCTGGGCCGCCTGCTCGAGGCTTTCGCCGGCGTGCTGGGAGCCCGTCGGGATCTCCCAGTAGAAGCCCTGCGCGACGTAGCGGTACTGGCCGACCAGAAGGACGGTGTCGGCGTTCGTGAAGGGCAGGACGCCGACGCATTCCCCCGCGTCCACGACCCCGTAGATGGTGGTGCGGCCGTCGGGAAGGAGGGCCACGTCCTCGCGCAGCTTGATCCAGTGGTTCTCGTAAACGGGGCGCGTCGAGCGCGTCTGCCACGGCGCGCGCGCGTGCGGATGCGGGCGGTCGGAGTCGGCCATGGACACCCCACCTTAGTATCATGTCCTCGCGCGGTGGGCTATAATCCAGACGTGAAGATCAAGCTCCGTAATCCGAACCGGGAGGTCGAGCTGCCCGGGCGCAAGCGCGTCAAGGACGTGCTCCGCGAGCTCGACATCCTGCCGGGGACTGTGCTCGTGATCCGCGGCGCCGACCTCCTGACGGCCGACGAGGTCGTGGGCGACGGCGACGAGCTGGAAGTGCGCCCGGTCATGTCCGGCGGGAGCGCCGCGCCCAGCGGGAGCGCCACCCCCAGCGGGAGCGCTACCTAATGAAGTGCCGCAAGTGTGGAGCCGGCGCCGTCATCGAGCTGCCGCGGCACAACGCCGCCTTCTGCTCGCCCGACTTCCAGGAGTTCTTCCGCAAGCAGATCGCCGAGGCGATCCGCAAGCACAAGATGTTCACGACCGAGGAGCCCGTGCTCGTGGCCGTCTCCGGCGGGAAGGACTCGCTCGCGCTCTGGGACGTCCTGATCGAGACGGGCTACCAGACGGCGGGGCTCTACCTCGACCTGGGCATCTTCGACTACTCGGTCGAGTCCAAGGCCAAGTGCGAAGCGTTCGCCGCCTCGCGCGGCCAGAAGCTCATCGTGGAGTCGGTGGCCGACGCGGTAGGGGCGCCCATCCCGGAGGTCCAGAAGGCGACGCGGCGGCCGACCTGCTCGGCCTGCGGCCTGAGCAAGCGCTACCTCATGAACCGCGCGGCCGTCGACAACGGCTATCCGGTGATCGCGACGGGGCACAACCTGGACGACGAGGCGGCGGTGCTCTTCGGCAACGTGATCCACTGGCAGATGGACTCGCTGTCGCGCCAGTCGCCCGCGCTCGCCTCGACGCACCCGAAGCTCGCCCGGCGCGTCAAGCCACTCTACCGCCTGTCGGAGCGGGAGACGGCGGCCTACGCCTTCCTGCGCGGCATCGACTACATCGTGGACGAGTGCCCGTTCGCCAAGGGCGCGACGTCGATCGCCCACAAGCAGATCCTCGACAGGCTCGAGGAGGCGTCGCCGGGCGCGAAGCACAACTTCCTCTTCGGCTTCCTCGAGAAGGCGCGCGGCGTCTTCCAGGGCGCCGAGCCCACGGTGCTCAACGAATGCGCGGTCTGCGGCCAGGTCACCACGGGCGAGATCTGCGCGTTCTGCAAGCTTGGCGACCAGGTCAAGCGCCGCCGCGCCTGATCCCACGCTTTTCATCCAGACAGGGAGACAGCCATGAACAACGCGGTGATCGTCGGGGCGGCACGCACCGCCGTCGGCAAGCGCAACGGCAAGCTCTCAACCGTCAGGCCTGACGACCTGCTGGCCGACACGCTCAAAGCCCTGGTCGAACGGACCAAGATCGACCCCGCCGAGGTCGAGGACGTCGTCATCGGCTGCGTGGACCAGCTGGGCGAGCAGGGCTTCAACATCGCGCGGAACTCGGCGCTCATCGCCGGATTCCCGCTGGACGTCTGCGGCACCACGCTCGACCGCATGTGCGGCTCGGGACAGCAGGCCGCCAATTTCGCCGCCATGGGCGTGATGTCCGGCCAGTACGAGTGCGTGATCGCCGGCGGCGTCGAGAACATGAGCCGCGTGCCCATGGGCTCGAACGCCTCGGGCCCTGGAGACGGGCCGCTCTCGCCGCGGCTGCAGGCCCTCTACAACATCGTGCCGCAGGGCATCTCCGCGGAGATGCTGGCGGAGAAGTGGGGGCTCAAGCGCGAGGAGCTCGACAAGTTCTCGGGTGAGAGTCACGAGAAGGCGGGCCGCGCGATCGCCGAGGGGCGCTTCAAGCGAGAGATCGCGCCGATCACGCTGCCCGACGGCAGCGCCTTCGACACCGACGAGGGCGTCCGCGTGCCGGTCAACTGGGAGAAACTCGCCTCTCTGGCGCCCTCCTTCAAGCCGGACGGCGTCGTCACCGCGGGCAGCTCCTCGCAGATCTCCGACGGCGCCGCGGCGCTCCTCATCATGTCCGAGGCGCGCGCCAAGGCGCTCAAGCTCACGCCCCGCGCGCGCATCGTGGCGACGTCGCTGGCGGGCGTGGACCCGACGATCATGCTGACGGGCCCGATCCCCGCGACGCAGCGCGTGCTCAAGAAGGCCGGGCTCAAGATCGACCAGATCGATCTCTTCGAGATCAACGAGGCCTTCGCCTCGGTCGTGCTCGCGTGGGAGCGGGAGCTCCACCCCGACATGGAGCGCGTCAACGTCAACGGCGGCGCCATCGCGCTCGGCCACCCGCTCGGCTGCTCGGGTGGGAGGCTCATGAACACGCTGCTCCACGAGCTCGAGCGCACGAAGAAGCGCTACGGGCTTCAGACCATGTGCATCGGCTTCGGGCAGGGGATAGGCACCATCATCGAGCGGCTGTAACCGGCCGCGCGTGACCCTGGGGCCCCGCCCGTGGCCCAGTCGTGGCTGCGTAGCCGGCTCGACACGCGGGGACGGCGTTGCCGAGCGTGCTGCCGTTCCTGGTGGGCTTCGAGCTGGTGCGGCACCCGATTGTGTTGGAGATCCGCGACACGCCGCGCTAGGCGGCGGGACCGCGCTTGCGGCGACCGGAGACGGCCAGCGCCTCCTGGACGGCCGTGTGGAGCTCGACCAGACGCACCGGCTTGAAGAGCACGTTGATCACGCCCAACTTCCTGCAGCGCTCCCGGTCCTCGGCCTGCAGCCCCCAGCCCGTGATGAAGACAACGGGCACCAGCGGGTCGCCGGCGCGCACGCGCTCCGCGACGTCCCAGCCCGTCATACCCGTCATGCCGAGGTTCGTCATGACGAGGTCGAAGCCGCCCGGCACGAAGACGCGCACCGCCTCGGCGCCGCTTGCCACAGGCAGGACGTGGTGGCCCGCCTCGGTCAGCATCTCGGCGAGGATGGTCATGACCGGCAGCTCGTTGTCCACGAGGAGGATGCGGCCGCTGCGGGTGCCCACGACGACCTCGGGGCCGGCCGGCGCCTGCGCGCCGTCGGCCGTGCCCACCGGCAGGACGATGGTGAACGTCGTCCCGCGTCCCACCGCGCTCTCGACGCGCATGTCGCCGCTGTGGCGGTGGATGATGGAGTAGGACACCGACAGCCCCAGCCCCGTGCCCACCTCGCCCTTGGTGGTGAAGAACGGGTCGAAGATGCGCTTGCGCACCTGCTCGGGCATGCCGACACCCGTGTCGGCCACCGTCAGCGCCACGTGCTCGTCGCCCTCGGGGCGCGTGTAGATGCTGAGCGTGCCGCCGTGCGGCATAGCGTCGATGGCGTTCAGGATCAGGTTGGTGACCACCTCGTTGAGCTCGGACGGCCGACCCATGACGTCGGGCAGGGGCGCCAAGCGCAGGTCGAGCCTGAGCGGCACGCCGCCCTTGGCCACGCGCTCCTCCCACCGCGGCCGGGTGATGGCAACGGCGTCCTGGATGACCTGGTTGAGCTCGACCGGGACGAAGGGCTCGTCGGGTCGGAGCCGCGCAAACTTCTGGATGCGCCGCACCGTTTCGGCGCCGCCCGCCGCCGCCGTCTCGATGACCGACAACCCCCGGCGCACCACGTCGGCGTTTTCCATGTTCTTGGACATCAGCTGCGAGTAACCGAGGATCGCCTGGAGCAGGTTGTTGAAGTCGTGGGCGATCCCGCCTGCCACCTGTCCGAGTGCGGTGAGCTTTTCGGACTGGTGCATCTGGGTCTCGAGCTCGCGCTGCGACGTCATGTCGCGCACGATGGCGAGAAGCCCGTCGACCTTGCCGTCGCGGCCCGGCACTCCGGACAGCGTCACGGCCAAGTTGAGCATGCCGCCGTCAGGCCGCTTGGCGCTGAGATCGAAGGAGGCGGCGGGCTGCGGGCCGGTGAGGGCCAGGCGCGCCGCCTGCTCGTAGCGCTCCGGGAACATCCCGCGCAGCGAGCGGCCGATCGCCTCCTTCGCCGGCAAGCCGAAGATCCGCTCGGCCGCCGGGTTCCAGCCCGTGATGTTGCCGCGGCGGTCGATCGAGATGATGGCGTCGCCGGCCGAGCTGACCAGCCGCTCGAGCGAGCGCTTGGTCTCGGCGACCTCGCCGTAGAGCCGCGAGTTGCGGATGGCGACGGCGAGCGAATCCGCGAGCATCTCGAGCAGCTCGTGCTCGCGGGGGTCGATCGGCCGCGCGCTCGAGCGGTTGCCCGCCAGGAGGAAGCCCACGGTCACCCCGCCGTCCCGGATCGGGCAGAGGATGGCGCCTTCTGCCCGCGTCCCCTCGGGCAGGGCCTCGCCCACCAGCACCTGGGCCTCGTCGTAGCCCAGCGACTCCTTCAGCTGCGCGGTGATGCCCGCCGTCAGCTCGGCCAGGTCGAGCTGACCCAGGATGCCGCGGGAGATCTCGCGGAGGATGGACAGCTGGGTCACGCGGAGCGACTGCTCCGCCTGCTCGCGGCGCGCCTCCTCCTCGAGCGTGCGTGTCTTGGTCGAGAGCGCGCGCATCTCGTTGACGAGGCCCGACAATTGCGTGCTCTTGCCGAGCTCCGTCTGACGCCGGATCAGCGCCCGCCGTACGGTGTCCTCGAGGTCGGTGCGGCTGAAGGGCTTGATCAGGTACTCGAAGGCGCCGTGGGTGAGCGCGTTCTTGACCGTGTCCAGCGAGGCGTAGGCCGTGATCATGACGGCCTCGATCGTGGGATCGATGGCCTTGATCCGCCGCAGCAGCTCGATGCCGTCCATCTTCGGCATCTTGATGTCCATGAAGACCAGGTCGGGGCTGAAGGTCTCGAGCGTCTTCAGCGCCGTGTCGCCGCTGTCCGCCGTGGCGATGTCGTAGCTCGGCTTGAGGATCATCCGCAGGGACTCCCGCGGCCCGACCTCGTCGTCCACCACCAGGATGCGCGCGCGCGCGCTCACAGCTGTGTCACCGGCAGCGTCGCTGTGAAGCTGACCTCAGCGCGGCCCTGCTTGATGTCGAGGTGGCCGCCGTGCGCCTCGAGGATGCGCTGGCTGACGCACGGCCCGACGTCGATGAGGCTTTCCTGTACGACTTGGATGGGATCGAAGATCGCGCGGAGCTCCTCCGGCTTCACCTCCGCGGTGCGGGAGGCGAGCGCGATCTGCAGCGGCTCCGCGGCGGCCGTGTGGGAGATGGCCACGGCGATCTTGGCCTCCTGGCCCGGTGTCTTCCGCAGGAGGTACCAGATCAGGTAGGCGACGGCTTTCTTGAGCATGCCGCGGTCGCCCTTGACGAGGAAGGCGTTCCCCTCGTGAGAGAAATTGACCGTCACCTGCTTCTGCGTCGACTCGTCGGTGAAGGTGAGGAGGTGGGCGTCGGCCGGCGCGGCCGGCATCTGCGCCACGCCCATCTCGATGAGGGCCTCCTCGATGGCCGCGCGCATGTCCACCACGTCGCGCTTGTAGTCGCCCTCGTTGACGAGCGCGGCCAGCTTGTCGAACATCTGCACGAGCCGCCGCACGTCGCGCCCGACCACGGCGGTGAAGTGGTGGCGGAAGCTGACGTCGTCGTAGCGCTCGCCCAGGAGCTCCATGAACGCGTTGATGGACACGAGCGGGTTCTTGATCTCGTCGGCGATGCGCGCCACGACGCGCGTGAGGAGCTGGAGCTGCTCGGCGGCGCGCCGCTCCATCGCGAGCTGGCGCTGGGCCGTCAGGTCCTCGAAGACCAGCACCGCGCCCAGCGGCGCCGTGCCCTCGCCCATGACCGGGTAGGTGGAGACCTCGAGCGGCAGGCTGCGGAGCGCGAGCTGGATCTCGCTGCGCGTGACCGAGCGCCCGCGCGAGAGCGTCTCGTAGAGGAGATCGCCCAGCGGCGACGGCAGGGCGCGGAGGTCGCGGTTCAGGACATCGCGCGCGGCCATGCCCAGGATCTCCTCGGCCCGGCGGTTCATGATTACCACGCGCTGCTCGGGCCCGATGCTGATGACGCCGCTCGACATGCGCTGGAGGATCCGCTCGTTGAATTCCTTCTGGTACTGGAGCTGGTGGTGGATTCCGATGTCGCGGATGGCCGCGGCAAGGTGGCTCGCCAGGTTGAACAGTGTCTCGGTCTCGCGCCGCCCGTACACGCCGCCCGTGATGCGCTGTCCGAGCGTCAGGATACCGACCAGCTCTCCGTGCGAGGCGAGCGGGATCGCGACCACGGCCTGCAGCACGGCCATCTCCCGAGCGATTTCGCGGGCCGCAGCCTCGGTCGCCCGCCCCAGTGCCTCCTCGATCTGGATGAGCCGCCCCTCGGCCATCAGCCAGAGCGGCAGGCCGCTGTCGGCGGGGAGGCTCACCGACTCGACGAGATGCGGCGAGAGCCCGCGGGAGGCGCGCACCCGGTACTGCCGGTGCTCGTCTTCGGCGAGGAGGATCGCGCACCGGCTCGGGCGCGCCAGCTCGGAGACGGCGTCGAGGAAGAGATCGAGCACGCGCGGCAGGTCGAAGCCCGCGGCCAGCGCCTTGGCGAACTCCTTGGCGACCTGGGTCAGCTCGCGCGAGGGGCCTTCGCCCGCAAGGTCCGACTCTTCGGCGAGCGGCTCGGGTCCCGCGGTGCGCCGCACCGTCCGGAGCGCCGCCACTTCTTGGAGAAGGCGGAGCTTCTCGTCGGCCTGGTGCAGCACGGCGCGCAGATGGGGCGTGGTGAAGGGGTGCAGCACAGCGAAGTCTGCGGACTCGGCCGCGACTTCGTCGTCCGGCGACAAACCCTCGGCCGGCAGTATGCACACGACCACCACGCTGGGCCTGAGCTGCCGCGCCTTCGCGATGAAGCCATCGAGGTCGCCGACCGGCTGGGTGACGTGCTTGAGGACCAGATCCACCTCGGTGAGGCGGAGCGTGCGGAGTGCGTCCTCGTTCGTCGGGGCGGGGAAGACGGAGCAGTCCGGCAGTGCCCGGCGCAGCCGGACGTCCAGCGCCTCGTCCTCCGAGACCAGCAGGACCGTCCTCACGCAGTCACTCTCGCCGGTTTCGCCACGGGCACGGGGAACTCCACGGTGAAGGTGCAGCCGGGCCGGCCCACGTTGTTGCGCGCGCGCAGGACGGCGCGGTGCGCGTCCGTGATGGCGCGGCAGATGGCCAGCCCTAACCCGGTGCCGTGGGCCTTGGTTGTCACAAACGGATTGAAGACCTGTTCGATGATGTCGTCCGGTATACCGCCGCCCGTGTCCGAAACCTCGACCAGTAGGGTGGAGCCGCCGCCCTCGGAGAGGTCGGCAACCCGTACTGTGAGCTCCCCGCCCGGATCCATGGCTTCCAAGGCATTTAAGCACAGGTTCAGGAAAAGCTGCTCCAACTGAGACGCGTTGCCGAGGACCCGGCGGGGGTTGCCCTCGCCGACCCGGCGGAGGGTGACCCGGCGCTCTTCCAACCGGGGCTCGAGGAGCTCGAGGGTGTCCCGGAGGGGGACCGTGACGTCCACCGGCTCCATGGGCTGCCGGGAGGCCGAGGACAGCATCCGGAAGCGGTCGAGGAGGTCGTCCATTCGGGCGATCTCGCGCCCAGCCACTCGGCTGAAGTTGTCCCGGAAGCTCGCGTCGTTGAAGCGGCTCGGCAGAAGCTGGGTGAAAGTCTTGATCGCCACCAAGGGGTTGCGGATCTCGTGGACCATGCCGGAGGCGATCGCCTCCAGCGAGGCAAGCCGCTCCGCCCGCCGCCGCTCGTGCTCCAGCTCCTTCACGCGTGAGAGATCGCTGAAGACCGCGACGGCGCCCACGAGGGCGCCCTGCGGGCTCCGCAAGGGGGAGATCGTACACATGAGCGGCACCATCTGGCCGACGGGGTCGGGCAGGGCGATTTCCACCTGCGAACGCGACTGGCCATCGTTCAGCGTGGCCTCGATCAGCCGGCCCAAGACCGGCGGCAGCTGCTCGACGCCGCGCCCGCGAATCGCTTCGGCCGGCTGCCCCGTGAACTGCTCCGCCGCCTTGTTGAACACGGTGACCCGTCCCCGGCTTCCCACCGCGACCACCCCGCTCTCGATGGTCGCCAGGGTCTTCCGGAGCTCCTCGTTGACCTGGACCACGCGCTGGTGTGTCTGCGCGTTGCGGATCGCCACCGCGGACTGGTGCGCGAGCGTCTGGAGCAGGTCGGCGTCGTCGGTGAAGTACGGGCTGCCCGAGCGCTTCGGGCCGAGCACGATCAGCCCGAACAGACGCCCCTCCTCGAGGAGCGGGGCGGCGACGTCGGCATTGAGGCGGGTCATGTCAAGCAAAGCCTCAGCGGCCTCCTCCTGTCCGGCAAGCTCATCGCGAAAGACGAGGGCTTTGATGGCCGCCGCGCGATCCGCGAGGGGAGATGCCAGCGCCAGATTCAGAGGGGCGACTTCAGTCGCCGGCAACCACATGCGCTCCAGCTGTCCCTCATCCTCGTCGAGCAGGTAGACCGCGGTCCACTCGGGCTTAAGGATGTCTCGGATGACACCGCCCGCACAGTCCAAGATCGCGGGCAGCTCGATCGTGTTGCTGAGCGTGCGGCTGGTTTCGCGAATGATACGCTGGTAGTCGTACGGCTCCCGGTAGAGATACCGGTCGAACGCACGCTGGATCCGCGTCTTGAGCGGGTGGAAGAGCACGGCGACTCCGAGCGCCAGTAGAATCTCGAGCGGGGTGAACCAATGCTCGTCGGGGAAGATAAGATTTGAAGCGACCAGCAGAACCACGAGAAGCGTACCGGCTGCCATAAACGCCGCGAGGTACACGACGCTCTGCTTGATGACGACGCGGATGTCCATGAAGCGATGTCTGATGATAGCGTGGCCGATGAGGCCAAGCATTATGAGTGAAAAGAGAGGCCCGTACTTGCTGTACCGCGAAGTCCCAAACGTGAACGGAATGATCACATTCGTCATCACCGCCAGCGCGGTTGGCGCCGCCATAGCAATCAGAAGGTACTTGGTCTGTAGTCTGAGCAGTCCTGTGGCTCGTCGGTAGGTTGAGTGAAGCAAGTAGAAGCCATACGCAAAGCACCCCAAGACGTACGCCGCAAAGGGGCCGTGAAGAGGCCCGTAGATCACGCGCATTTCAACACCATCGAATCCTACGCCGCCAACCATCCAGGCGGACCACGAAAGGAGTGAGAAGCCGAGACCTACGGGCGTAAACAGCCACCTGTTAATAGAGGAGCTGTTATGCGTCGAACTCGGAAATCGCTCGGCAAACCTGAGCATTGCAATAGGGACCAAGCTGCCTGTGGCAAAGGGTAAGCTGCTGTACCATGGGTACGCTGCTCGCCCTCCTTGGAGCAGAGCCAGAGCGAAGGCCCACACAGCGATGAGCGTCGCATATAGGAAGAATGCACGATGCGTAGGGGATCGTGGATTTCTGCTGAAGACGTAGGCGCCGATTGACATGTTCGCCACCGCGCAGAAGAGGAGCATAAAGGCGGTGACACTTGTAACCATCGTCATGGTACCCCTCACCATTACTTGTCGCGACCTCACCCACCACGGCCTGTGGTCAGCTACAGCAAGCTAGCGAAGCAAGGCGCTCTGCTCCTTGAGACGGGCTTGGGTAGTGGCTACCGGAAATTCCACCACGACGATTGTGCCGAAACTCCCAGACGGCGTCTCCACCCGCACTGTCCCCTTGTGAGCGTCCGCTATGCTTCGGCAGATCGCCAAGCCGAGGCCTGAACCACGGGTCTTGGTGGTGAAGAATGGTTCAAAGACCTTAGCACGGATTAACTCGGGGATCCCCGAGCCCGTATCGATGATTGCGACTTGGACCCAAGGGGCTCCCTGATGGTTCACTCGCGTGAGGTTTACGGTGAGACCTCCTCCGGGAGTCATGGCTTCAATCGCATTTAGGAACAGATTCAGAAAGAGTTGTTTCGCTTGTGCTGGATCGATTGCGACAAGGGCCTGTGATGAGCCTAGGTTCCGTTCCACAGCAATCTGAGCGTACTCGAGCTGACCACGTAACAGCGAGAGCGTGTCCGAGATCGGCTCGCGAAGATCCGTCGCAGCAACAGCATCAGGTATCGGCGCGGCGAGACTTCTGAGACGGCCCACCAAGCCGTCAATCCGATCGATTTCCGTCCTGACCACCTTCGAAAAATCATCGCGAAAATCAGTGTCTGAGAAGCGCTCGGGGAGCAGCTCCGCGAAGGTTTTGATTGCGACAAGAGGGTTTTTGATCTCGTGAGCAATGCCAGACACCAGCGCTCCGAATGATGCCAACCGCTCCGCTCTCCGTTTCTCGTTCTCAAGGGCCTTCACATTTGAAAGGTCGCTGAAGACGATTAGGGCACCGATGATCGTGCCCCTGTCGTCTCTGAGCGCGGAGGTCGAACAGACCAGCGGTGTCCGCCGGTCGCCAGGGCCTGGCAGGCTAGTTTCCGTTTGGAGTCTGGGCTGGCCGTCGGCCAACGTGGCCTTGAGCTGTGCCGAGAGTATAGTGGGTAGCCCCTCAACATTAAGGCGAGTCAATGTATCTCGCGTCGTGCTCATTAGGCGCTCGGCCGTGGAGTTCGAAAGGACGATCTTGCCGACCGCATCGATGGTGATGACACCGCTATCCATAGTGCGGAGGATATTCTCAACGTACTCATTTACAAGAACTACCTCGCGATAGAGCTGAGCGTTCTTGATTGCTATTGTCGCTTGGTTGGCGAGGGTGGAGAGAAGCTCAATATCTTCATTGAAGTAAGCGTCTCCGGATAGTTTCGCTCCCAGCACGACAAAACCTAAGAGCTGCTGCTCGGAGAGCATTGGGAGAGCGAATTCGCCACCGAGCTTGGATAGTTCAGCGATCGCCCCAGTCGCGGCTGCACCATCTGCCGATCCGTCCATTTCGTCCCTGATCAGGGGCCGTCGAGCCTTCTCAAGAAACGTTGGGAGTGCATGAGTCGACGCAAGAGGCGTATCCAGGAACACCGTGGCGGCGTCTCCGAAGCTCCGGCGCGCCGCCAGATGGAATGAGTTGTCGCTCGGGTCACGAACGAGCACAGCAGTAAGATCTGGGCGGCACGTCCGAGCGATGACGTCGGATACGTACTCTAGCAACGTGTGGAGATTGAGTGTTGAACCGATCGTGCGACTAGCATCTCGTATGATCTGCTGATAGTTATACGACTCACGATAGAGATAGCGATCGAGCCAGCCCTGAATCCAACCCTTGAGTGGTTGAAAGGCCAAGGCTACAGCAAGTGCCAGGAGGACTTCAGTGGCGAGAGGCACTTCCTGACGATGACGGCCCATGAGATCTGCTATGAGTGTTAAGAAGGCAGCAAAGACTCCCCCAGCCACCGTTGCCGCAATGAGGTATACGCTGCCACGGCGCACGACTAAGCGAATGTTCATAAGGCGATAGCGAATGATCGCGTGGGCCGAGAAGGACACCAACAGCAGCGTGAAGTATGGGCCGAGCGCACTGTACGTCGAGGTCTTCCAAATGAGCGGGATGATGAGATTCGTTGTGGTCGCTCCGGCACCGCTCAGGACAATCCCTAGCAAGAGGTATCGCAACTGGAGACGTTTGAGGCCAGAAGATATCTGGATGGTTCTCGATAGAGTTGCAATTGCGAAGACAAACGCGCCCAAGAAGTAGACTCCAAAAAACTTATGAATGGGGCCATACACGAAGTTTTGCCTTCCACTTGCCTCGAGCGATCCGGCGACGATCCAGGGTGAGAGCGAAAGGAGCACAAAGACGGCACATAGCAACGCAGGCACATAGAACCTTGGATCTCGCGCGGCGAATGGAGCCGCCGAGAACGCCCGAAACATCCAGATGAGAGTGAAGGGAATTCCGCTCGCGAAGGCAAAACCGAAGCGCCCGAGCCATAGTGTGTACTGTGCGCTGTCGGAGGAGAGCGCAAAGAAGATGGTTAGGATCCACCCAACGGTTGTGAAGACTAGTAATCCAAACAGTTTGTTGACCAAAGCCCGTCGGTTGTGAAGAACGACGAGTGTGCCGAGACAGAGATGAGTCGTGCAGAGGACTAACACGCCGAACGTGCGAAGGTCCATACAGGGCGGCCCGAAATCCTACGGTTCCACGCGGCCTATGACCAGGGCTGAGACGCTTCCGCCAAAGCTGTGACCATTGATGAGGACCCGGTTGATACGCGCAACCCGACTGACGTTAGGGACGTAGTCCAGATCACACTGAGGATCGGGAACCTTCTGATTGATAGTTGGGGGAACACGCTGTTCTTGGATGGACAAGCAGGCTGAGGCTGTCTGGAAGCCGCTCGCGGCCGAAATTGGCTGGCCAATCATCGATTTGATGGAGACCACGGGGATCTTGTACGCGTGTTCTCCTAGGGCAGCCTTGAACGCGTTTGTGTCGCACACGTCGTAGTCAGGTAACGAGCTGCCATGTGCGTTGACGTGATCAATGTCTCCTGGTCGTAGATCCGCGCTGGCAATGGCCGACTCTATGGCCTGAGCCATCGTCTGTCCCGTGAGATCCCCTTTCCGCATTCCGATAGCCTCGCTGGCGGCCCCGTAGCCGAGGATCTCTGCGTAAATGACAGCGCCACGATCTTTCGCGAACTCGTAGTCCTCGAGAACGAGAGTAGCGCTGCCTTCCGAAATGACAAGTCCATCGCGGAGCAAGTCATAGGGACGTGAGGCCTCGGTCGGTGCATCATTCCGCTTGGTAAGCGCACCTAGAGCACAGAAGCCGCTGAAGGACGCCGGGAAGATTGGAGCGTCACATCCCCCCGTAATGGCGACCTTAGCCTTTCCTTCGACGATCTTTTGATATCCGGTTTCTATTGCGTCCAAGCTGGTGCAACAGTTCGAGGAAATGGAGATTGCCCGACCTTTGATTCCGAACTCGATGGCAAGGTAGCTTGCGGCGGCGTGAGTCGGGTATTCCAAGGCAGACCATGGCTTTACTCCCTTGACGCCGTCGAGCCGCATAGCCTCCATAGCGTCACCGGCTATGTCTCCAATCCCATTGGCAGAGTTCCCGAAGCAGACGGTAGTCTGGAAGGTCAGACTAGGCGTCATGGCAAGTCCCGCATCGTCAAGCGCCAATCGCGTGCTGGCCACGGCCAGTTGCGAGAAGCGGCCCATCATCTTGGCTTTTCGGATCGAGATGAAGTCTGACGGCATGAAACCCTTAACTTCCCCGGCGATCTGACACGGGTATGAAGAGGCATCGAACGCGGTGATGTAGTCGATGCCGGACTTGCCGGCGACGAGGGCGTCCCAGAAAGCGTCCTTGCCGATGCCGTTGGGGGCGACAACCCCCAAGCCGGTGATGACTACGCGACGGGACTTTCGCACCGTGCCCTCCCCGACAGCTCGACGGCTCAGCGATCGATGCGTTGGGTGAGACAGCAACTAACGTATCATAAGTACGGGAAATCCTCAGGATTGCTGGGTGTCCTCTTTGAGGTACAATCAGCCTAGATCATGGTCCCCCGCGTCTCTCGCCGAGCCTTTCTGGCGGCCTCGCTGCCGCTCTTGGCGAGCCCTCAGGCAGCCCTGGCGCAAGCTCCTGTGCAGGCCCCGGCGCGACAAGTCTTCGACTACTCGGTGGATGTGGGTGTCCTCTTCAGCCTGATCACCTTCGCCCTCAAGGGTACAGTCGTGAAGGAGATCGACCCCGCGGCCGGCCGGTATCGCGTCAGCATGAATGGCGAGGGGGACAGCATCTCTCTGCACACCGAGGCGAGAGGCATCATCAAACAGGGGCGCTTCACGCCCGTCGAAATGCGCAGCCACAGCACCATCCGGGGCCGGGAAAGCCGGCTCGACATGCTGTACGACCACGACCGCGGCACGGTCGAGTACCACTCCGTTCTGCACACCTTCTTCCTCGGGCGGCGCCGGCAGGTGGACGATACGCTCAAAGTGCCGACCGACCGCCGCGTGGACGATCTCCTCTCGGCCGAGCTCAACTTCGCCGCCAACGTGCTGGAGCAAGACCCGGACGGCACCTATCGCACCTTCATCGTCCGCCGCGCGCGACCTGAAGACGAGGGCCCCGACGACGTCTCGGCAAGCGGTTACCATGCCGAGCTGATCCCGCTGCGCTTCCAGGCCGCGCCGGAGGACGCGTCGGGCCGCCTCCGCGCCCTCATCGACATCACCAGTTTTTCCTCCTGGGCGCGCCACAACCAGCCGGCCCGCGTTACCTTCGGCCCCGACCGGCACCTCGAGAGCGTGGAGACCAAGCTGATCCTCGGCACCACCTTCAAGGTGCGCGTCGCGGCCGGCGGCTGACGCCTCCTCTGATGAGCCACGATCTCGTCGGGTTGGGGGAGGTCATGCTCAGGCTGGCCGCCCCGCCGCCGCAGCGTCTCGAGCAGGCCGTCGCGCTCGATGTCCAGATCGGCGGCTCCGAGGCCAACGTGCTGGCGGCCGTCTCGCACCTCGGGCTGCGGACGGCGTTCATCTCGGCCTTGCCCGCCGAGCACGCCTGGGGCGATCGCACGGTGCGGGAGCTTTCCAGCCACGGCGTGGACTGCGCTGGCGTGTTGCGACGGCCCGGCAGCCGCATGGGCCTCTACTTTCTCGAGTACGGTGTCCCGCCGCGCCCCGTCCGCGTGCTCTACGACCGTCGCGATTCGGCGATGAGCCAACTCGTGCCGGAGGAGGTGGACTGGGCGATTGTGCGCGGGGCGCGGATGGTGCACCTCTCCGGCATCACCGCCGCGCTCGGTGACAACCTCCGCGCCGTCATCAGGCGGGCTTGCCGGGAGGCGCAGTCGGCGGGCGTGCCGATCTCGTTCGATGTCAACTACCGCTCGCGCCTCTGGTCGACCAAGGGAGCTCGAGACTTTCTGTCGGAGGCGCTCACGGCTGTCCGCTATCTCTTCATCGGCTCGGACGACGCCGAAACCGTGTTCGAGCTGTCAGGCGAGCCGGAGAAGGTGTTGCGCGGGCTCGCGCGGCTGGCGCCCGCGGCCACCATCGCGCTGACGCTCGGCGAGGCGGGCTCGGCCGTGCTGGACGCCGGCGCCGTCCTGCGGCCGTCGCGGCTCTACACGGTGACCACGGTGGACCGCGTGGGCGCGGGCGATGCGTACGCCGCGGGCTTCCTCTGGCGCGTGCTGCAGGGGCGCTCCGTCCTGGAGGCGGTGGACGCGGCGACGGCGCTGGCCGCGCTCAAGTGCACGATCTGGGGAGACATCGCGCTCGTGCGCCCGCCCGAGCTCGAAGAGCTGATGGCCTCCGCCAACTCCGAGATCCGCCGCTAGACCGCTGATGGCTGAAGTCCAGCGTGAAGCCGAGAGGATCCTCCAGGACCTGACCGAGGCCCAGCGGCAGGCCGTCACTCACGAGGCGGGGCCGCTGCTCATCATCGCCGGGGCGGGGACCGGCAAGACGACGGTCATCACCCACCGCATCGCGCATCTGATCGCCACGCGCCGCGCGCGCCCCTCCGAGGTCTTGGCGCTGACCTTCACGGACAAGGCCGCCGCCGAGATGGAAGAGCGCGTGGACACGCTCGTGCCCTACGGCTACGCGGACGTCCAGATCTCGACCTTCCACGCCTTCGGTGATCGGCTCATCAAGGAAAACGCGCTGGAGCTTGGGCTCACGCCGGACTTCCGCGTGCTCACGCGGGCGGAGCAGGTGATCTTCCTGCGCGACCATCTCTTCGAGTTCCCGCTCAAGCACTTCCGGCCGCTGGGGGATCCAACGCGGCACGTTCAGGCCATGATCACTCTCTTCAGCCGGCTCAAGGATGAGGACGTCGGGCCCGACGAGTACCTGGCCCACGCCGAGGGGCTGCTGGCCGCGGCGGGCGACGACGCCGCGCGCATGGAGGCCGAGCAGCACGTGGAGTTGGCGCGCACCTACGCGCAGTACCAGACGCTGATGGCGCGACTCGGACAGATCGACTTCGGCGACCAGATCGTGGAGGTGCTGCGCCTCTTCCGCACCCGGCCGCACGTCCTCAGGCGCTGCCAGGAGCGCTACCGCTTCATCCTCGTCGACGAGTTCCAGGACACGAACTACGCGCAGAACCAGACTGTGCAATTGCTCGCCGCGAAGCACCGCAACCTCACGGTTGTAGCCGACGACGACCAGTGCCTGCCGGCCGGTACCCCAATCTCGACGCCGGCCGGGCCACGGCCGATCGAGGCCCTTGTCCCCGGAGACCACGTGGTCACGGCGGTGGGCAAGGGGTTCCTCGGCACGAGCACCGTGACGCGCGTCTTCCAGCGCGAGCGGGCGGTCAGGATGCTGACATTCGAGACGGAGTCGGGCCGGACGCTCACAGTCACCGACAACCACAAGATGTTCTGCTTCATCCCGCGGAAGGCCCGTTCCAAGGCGTTCACGTACGTCTACCTCATGGAGCGTCGCGAGTTGGGCTGGCGGATTGGGGTCACGAACGACCTCGCGGTGCGTCTTGCGCTGGAGCGCTCGGCGGACCGCATCGTGGCGCTTCGCGCGTGCGAGAGCGAGCAGGAGGCGCGGTATCTTGAAGCACTCTGGTCGCTCCAGTACGGGATACCAACGCTGCCGTTCAAGCCGCGCAGCCGGATGATGGTCGTTGGGCCGTACCTCGACCGGCTCTTCTCGGAGCTTGAGACGCGGAAGGGAGCCGAGCAGCTGGCCGCGGCGCTCGGGATCAGCCTCGAGGCGCACCACGTGGCCCTGGGAGCGGTGTGGCGTGGGGCGCAGTCGCGGGTTCGCGTATTGCTCACCATCTGTGTTCGAGCCCACGTCCCCAAGGGACCCGGGCGGCTGCTCAAGGCCCCCCAGATCCTCCACCAAGTATCGCTCGAGACCTCCGTACCCGAGACGATTGCGAGACTTCGCGCGGCTGGCGTGCCCTTGCGCAAGGCCAAGCGCGGCTGGCGTGTGGCCATCACCGGGAGCTCCCTCCGGGAGATTGGTGTCAAGGCTGAATGGTTGCGGGACGTTACCGACGGGATCCTCGAGGCCCGCTTCGCGCTGGGGACCTCCGGTATGCAGCACAAACCTGCCCGCGTCATGCCGGCGGGCAACGTCCTACCCGGCCAGTACGTTCCCATCGTGCGGAATAACCGCGTCATCTACGATCGCGTGCTCCGCGTCTCGCAAAGCTTCCGGACCGAAGCGGTATACGACCTGGAAATTGACCGCACCCACAATTTCGTGGCGAACGGGATCGTGGTCCACAACTCGATCTATAAGTGGAGGGGCGCGGCCATCTCCAACGTGATCGGGTTCAAGGAGCAGTATCCCGACGCCCGTGACGTCGTGCTCTCGGAGAACTATCGTTGCCCCCAGGCGGTGCTGGACACAGCGTACAAGCTGATCCAGCACAACAACCCCGATCGGCTCGAGGTCAAGTACGGGATCAGCAAGAAACTCAAGAGCCTTGCCTCGACGGCCGGAGAGCGCGGGCCCGTTCACCTGGCCTTCGATGCGGTGACGAGCGAGTCAGACCGTGTAGCTGGGATCATCGAGGAGGAGCACCGCAAAGGGCGCCCGTACCAGGATTGCTCCATCCTCGTCCGCGCTAACCATGACGCCGATGCCTTCCTGCGCGCGCTGAACCTGCGCGGCATCCCGTGGACCTTTTCCGGCAACGCGGGGCTGTACGGCCGGCCGGAGATCCGCCTCTTGATCGCCTTTCTCCGCAGCGTGGCGCACCTAGACGACTCTGTGAGCCTGCACTATCTCGCTTCGTCGGACATTTACCAGGTGCCGATCTTCGACCTGACGGAGTGCGCGACGTACGCGGACCGGAAACACCGCTGGCTTTTCCACGTGCTGCGCGCGCTCCCTGACGAGGTGCAGGTGGGAGAGGAGGGCGCCGCCGCCATCCGCCGCCTCATCGCCGACCTCGAGCGCTACATGGAGCTTGCGCGGGAGACGCCGACGGGCGAGCTGCTCTACCAGTTCCTCGTGGACTCGGGGCTGATGACCCGCTACGCCAAGGCCCGCGCCGAGCAGGAGCAGGAGGTCCAGAACGTCAGCAAGTTCTTCACGCGCGTGCGAGACGCCGCCCGCGTGCTCCAGTACGACAACGTGCGCGAGTTCGTCAATCACCTCGACGCCTTGATGGACGCGGGCGACGACCCGCCGCTGGCCGAGGCCGACACGGACACGCCCGCCGTGCCCGTCCTGACGGTCCACAAGGCCAAGGGCCTCGAGTGGCCCGTGGTCTTCCTCGTGAACTGCGTCCAGGAGAAGTTCCCGACGCGGCGGCGTGGCGACGCGCTCGAGATGCCGCTCGGACTCATCAAGGACACGCTGCCGACCGGCGATTTCCACCTGCAGGAGGAGCGCCGGCTCTTCTACGTCGGGATGACGCGCGCCAAGGAGGCGCTCTACCTCACGAGCGCCCAGGACATGGGCGGCAGGAAGAAGTGGAAGACGAGCCAGTTCGTGCTGGAGGCGCTCGACCTGCCCAAGGACGCCGCGCGGCCGTTCAAGGCCAAGGCGATCGAAGAGCTCCAGCGCAACGCGCCGCCGCCGGCCCACGAGAACGGCGGTGCCGCGCCGATCCCGCCCGAACAGGAACTGACGGTCAGCCACAACCAGGTGGACGACTACGAGACCTGCCCGCTCAAGTACCAGTACATTCACATCAAGCGCATCCCGCTGCGCCAGCACCACAGCGTCGTCTACGGCAGCGCCATCCACAAGGCGGTCGAGTTCTACCTGCGGCGCCGGGCCGTGGGGAACTTCACCTCGCTGGAGGACTTCTTGAAGTCCTTCGACGACGCGTGGCGGAACGAGGGGTTCCTCACGCGCGAGCACGAGGAGCAGCGCAAGCGCGCGGGCGTCCTGGCGCTGACGCGCTTCTACCACGAGGAGGAAGCGTCAGGGCAGAAGCCCACGGACGTCGAGCGCGAGTTCGGCTTCGTGCTGGGTCCGACGCGCGTCCGGGGGCGCTTCGACCGCGTGGACGACACGCCCGAGGGCACAGTCGTCATCGACTACAAGTCGAGCGACGTCACTGAGCAGAAGAAGGCCGACCAGCGCGCCAAGGACAGCCTTCAGCTCAAGATGTACGCGCTCGCGCAGAAGGAGATGACGGGCCACCTGCCGGTGCGCGTCGAGCTCCGCTTCCTGGAATCCGGCCTGGCCGGCCGCCACAAGCCGACGGAGAAAAACCTCGGCGAGGCCCGAGAGGCCATCGAGGCCGCGGCGGCCGGGATCCGCGCCCGCCGCTTCGATCCGACGCCGGGCTACCAGACCTGCCGCTACTGCGCCTACAACCAGATCTGCCCCAGCACCGCCACCCGCGAATAGCGCTCTCCGTGGTTGCGCCGATGGAGTGCCTGTAGTACAGTCCTGTCCTACAGGAGGAAGCGTATGCCTACCAGCGTTCGGCTCGACGCCAAGACCGAGAGCCTGCTCCGGCGGTTGGCGCGCCAGAAGCGGCTGACGAAGTCAGCAGTGATTCGGGAAGCCGTGCTCTACTTTGCTCGGGAGGAGGCTGCCCGGCCTCGGAAGACCCCGTTCGAGGCGGCGGCTCACCTGATCGGATCCCTCAGAGGGCTCCCACCCGATCTGTCTGAGCGCACCGGCGACAGATTCTACAAGATGCTGGTCGAGCAACACCGCAAGTGATGCTGGTGGACGCCGGCCCGCTAGTGGCCTTGCTCAGCAAGGATGATGCGCGCTACCGGCGCTGTAGGGCGGTGTTCCGAGGCCTGCGCGAACCGCCGCTCACAGTGTGGCCGGTCCTAACCGACGCGATGCATCTCTTGCGCGACTCGTGGGGGGGCCAGGACAGACTGTTCGGGCTGCTGGAGGTGGGCTCCGTCGAGATCGCGCCGCTCGGTCCTGGCGACCTCTCACGAATGCGGCAGCTCATGCAGAAATACCACGATCTGCCGATGGACTTCGCCGACGCGGCGCTGGTGACGGTCGCCGAGCGCGAGGGCATCACCCGCGTCTTCACGCTGGACCGGAGGGATTTCGAGGTGTACCGTCCCGCCAAGATCGGCCGCTTCTCGCTGGTTCCCTGATCACCCGCACGACGGAGGCATCATGAAGATCAAGGCCAACGGCATCGAGATCAACTACGAGAAGGAAGGCAGCGGGCCCGTGGTGGCGCTGAGCCACTCTCTCGGCTGCAACCTGCACATGTGGGACGAGCAGGCCAAGGCGCTCGCCTCTCGCTACACCGTGCTGCGCTTCGACACACGCGGCCACGGCCAGACGAGCGCGCCCGACGGCGCCTACTCGCTCGACCAGATGGCCGACGACCTGAAGGGCCTCCTCGACGGCCTCGGCGTCAAGGAGACGCACTTCGTGGGGCTCTCCATGGGCGGCATGATCGGGCAGACCTTCGCGCTGAAGCACCCGGCGATGATCAAGAGCCTCGTGCTCTGCGATACGTCGAGTCGCTATCCGGCCGCCGCTGCGCCCATCTGGGAGGACCGGATCAAGACCGTCGGCGCCAAGGGCATGGAGCCGCTCGTGGCGGGCACGCTCGAGCGCTGGTTCACGGCGCCCTTCCGCGCGCGCCGCCGCGACGTGATGGAGCGGATCGGCGACATGATTCGCAGCACGCCGCCGGCGGGCTACATCGGCTGCTGTCACGCCATCCCCAAGATCAACCTGACCGACCGGCTGAAGGAGCTTCAGTGCCCGGCGCTGGTCATCGTCGGCGAAGAGGACCCGGGCACACCGGTCGAGATGGCGCGGGATATCCACGCCGCGCTGCCGGGGGCGCAGCTGGCCATCCTCCGCTCGGCCTCGCATCTCTCCAACGTCGAGCAGCCGGAGGAGTTCACGCGGGTGCTGGTGGGCTTCCTGGACAAGGCCTCGGGCCGCAGCGCGCTCTAGGGGTCGGGCCCACCCTGATGACATCCGAGAGGCGACTGACGTGAGCCGCCACGCCGGCCCCGGACCGGGAGGCGGCCCGGCGACACCCACAACCGAGCCGAGCTATGCGGAGCGCGCGCGGACCCTCGTCCACCTCGCGCATTCGGGCATGCTCTCGACCCTCTCCCGCCGGCAGCCGGGGCATCCCTTCGGCTCGGTCATGCCGTACGCGCCGGACGACCAGGGCGCGCCGCTGCTCCTCATCAGCGACATGGCCATGCACACGCAGAACCTCGAAGCCGACGCGCGCGCGAGCCTGCTCGCCACCCAGCCGGGCTGGACGGAGGATCCGCTCGCGGGCGGGCGCGTGACGCTCATGGGGCGCGCCGCCCGCGTGTCGGATGGCGAGCGCGGAACCGCGCGCGAGGCCTATCTGGCGCGGCATCCGAAGGCCGCCTTTTGGGTCGACTTCGAAGACTTCGCGTTCTGGCGGCTCGACGTGACGGACGTCTACTTCGTGGGCGGCTTCGCGGCGATGGACTGGGTGACGGGGGAGGGCTACGCCGCGGCGCGCCCCGACCCGCTGGCCGACGCGGCCGAGGGCATCCTGGAGCATATGAATCGCGATCACACGGACGCCCTGCTCACGCTGGCCCGGGCTCATGCCGATGCCGCCGCCGAGGAAGCGACCATGCTCTCGGTGGACCGCTTGGGCTTCCGCGTGCGCGTGCGCAGCGGCGAGCGACTTCAGGGCGTCCGGATGTCCTTCCCGCGAGAAGTCACGACAGCGGAGAAGTGCCGCTCCGTGCTGATCGAGATGATCCGCGACGCGCGACGGTAGCGCGCGTCCCGAGGCTCAGTAGTCCTTCGGGTCGAGCCAATCGCGCAGGCCGTCGCCCGCCAGGTTGAAGGACAGGGCGAGGGAGAAGATGGCGAGCCCCGGCCACCAGGCCATCCAGGGCGCCGTCTCGAGGAACTGCTGCGCGGCGTTCAGCATGGTGCCCCAGCTCGGGTTCGGCGGCTGGACGCCCAGCCCCAGGAACGACAGGATGGCCTCGGCGATGATGGCGCCTGGTATGGAGACCGTGGCCTGGACGAGGAGCGCGCTCGTGATATTCGGCAGGATGTGCCGGCCCATCACGCGCAGGTCCCCGGCGCCGAGCGCGCGGGCGCCCTGGACGAACTCTTCTTCACGGGTTGAGAGCACGAGGCCGCGCGTGAGACGGATATAGGTCGGCGTCGCGGCCACGCCGATCGCCACCGTGGCGTTGGTGAGCGACGGACCCAGGATCGTGACGAGCCCGATGGCCAGGATGAGGAAGGGGAACGAGAGCCACGCGTCCGTCAGCCGCATGATCAGTTGGTCGAAGACGCCGCGGTAGAAGCCGGCCACGAGGCCCGCGGGCACACCGATGGCCATGGCCAGGAAGATGGAGAAGACTCCGGCCTGCATGGAGATGCGCGTCCCGTACACCACGCGCGAGAGAATGTCGCGCCCGAGATCGTCGGTGCCGAACGGGTGCGTGGCGCTTGGGGCCTTGCGGATCTGGCCCCAGTCGGTGCGCAGCGGGTCGTCCGGGGCGACCCAGGGCGCGCCGAGCGCCAGCAGCACGTAGAGCAGCACCACCGCGGCACCCGCCAGCGCCGGCGGGCGCCGGGCCGCGCGCCGCCACGCCAGCTGGAGGCGCGTCGCTTCCGCGTCCGGTGCCACGACGGCGCTCGGGGCCGCGACCGCACCGCCGCCGCTACCTGGCACCGGCCGCTCCCTTGATCCGGATGCGCGGGTTGAGCAGCGAGTACGACAGGTCCACGAGCAGGTTGATCAGGACATAGGCGCTCGCCGTGATCAGGACGACGCCCTGGACCAGCGGGTAGTCCCGGGTGAAGACCGATTCCACGATGAGCCGGCCGAAGCCCGGCACCACGAAGATCTGCTCGGT
>DASYVT010000091.1 GCA_035936835.1 Candidatus Methylomirabilota bacterium
GTACTCGCCGGCCTGCTTCACGACCGCGGCGTCGAGAGGCAGAACGCCCGACGCGTGGCCGAGTCGGACGTCCGCGCCGGGCTTAGCGGTCGAGCATTCGTGGACCAGCGTGCCCTCGATGCGCGCGGCTACGGCGAGGCACATGGAGGACGTCAGCGGGAAGGCGCGGTGACAGTTGCCCATGGAGATGGCGCGGGCGACGACGTCCGCGGCCTCGTGGCCGACGCGCGTGCCGTCGAGCGCGGTGTACTCGACGGGGGCCGTGACCATGGCGATCTTCGGCGTGGCGGCGCTGCCGGGGATGCCCATCAGGTGCGAGGCGGCGACGCGGATCTTCTCGAGGCGCGCGCAGACCGCCTTGTCGCCGTCCACGGCCTGCGGCGTCTCGGTGCCGGTAAGACCCAGATCGCGGGCGCGGACGAAGACCATGGGGATCGAGGCGTCCACCAGCGAGGCTTCGACGCCTTCGACCAGCTCGCGTGTCTTGCCGGTCGGCAGGAGCCGGCCCGTGCCCGCGCCGCCGGGCTCGAGGAAATCGAGCGCGATGCGGGCGCCCGTGCCCGCCACGCCGGGCAGCTCGAAGTCGCCGTGGACGGCGGGCTCGCTGCCCGCGACGGGCACGCGCGCCACGATGAGCTTCTTGGTGTTGGTGTTGTGGATGCGCACGAGCGTCTCGCCCTCGATGGGCTGGATCAGGCGCTCCTCGATGGCGAAGGGCCCGACGGCGGAGGAGCAGTTGCCGCAGTTGCCCGTGTAGTCCACGTGCGCCGTGTCCACTTCGACCTGCGCGAAGGTGTAGTCCACGTCGGCGCCTGGGTGGGTGGTCGGGCCGATGATGCAGGCCTTGGAGAGGGACGAGATACCGCCGCCCAGGCCGTCGAGCTGGCGGCCGTAGGGGTCGGGGCTGCCGAGTGCCGCCAGCAGGATGTAGTCGCGTTCGACGCCGGCCGGCGGCAGATCGCGCTCGTGGAAGACGAGACAGCGGCTGGTGCCACCGCGCATGTAGACGGCGCGGACGCGGGCTTGGGTCATCGCCCCCTCACCCGGCCCTCTCCCCCGGTGGGGGAGAGGGAGACTTGGGGACGCGCGCTTGTGTCATTTCGCGGTGGCGGTTTGGGCGAGGAGACCGCCCGCTAAGAGGATGTCGCGCTCGCGCGGCGTCAGCACGCAGCGCGTCTGGAAGATCGTGCCCGTTCGCTCGTTGGTCACCGCGATCTTCCGCCCGGCCAGGAGCGCGTCGCGGAGATCGTCGAAGCGAAGCATGTCGTCGCGCTGGATGGCCTCGTAGTCCGCGGGGTTGTCGAACTCGAGCGGCACCAGTCCCCAGTTGATCAGGTTGGCTCGGTGGATGCGGGCGAAGCTCTTGGCGAGGACGGCGCGCACGCCGAGGTGAAGCGGGCCAAGCACCGCCGCCTCGCGCGAGGAGCCCTGGCCGTAGATCTCGCCGCCCACCAGCACGCCCGTGCCCGCGGCCTTGGCTCTGGCGACGAACTCCGCGTCCGTGTTCCTGAAGGTGAACTCGGCGATGGCCGGGATGTTGGAGCGGAAGACGAGGGCGGCCGTCCCCGAGGGCGAGATGTCGTCCGTCGAGACCTTGTCGCCGAGCTTGATCAGCACCGGCGCGCGGAGCGTCGCCTCGACGGGGCGGCCGCGCGGGACTTCCTTGATGTTGGGGCCCTTGAGCACCACAGTCGATGCCGCCTCGCTCTCCGTCGCCGGCGGCACGAGTCCGGCGTTGGACGCGATGAGGGAAGCTGGGTAGTGGCGCTCGGGCGCCGCGCCGCGCTTGCGCGGGTCGGTGATGACGCCCGTCAGAGCGGAAGCCGCGGCGGTCAGCGGCGAGCAGAGATAGATCTGGTCGTCCTTGACGCCGCTCCGCCCGGAGAAGTTGCGGTTGAAGGCGCGCAGGCTCTTGCCTCCGGCCGCGGGCACGTGCCCGATGCCGGCGCAGGAGCCGCAGGTGGGCTCTGACACCGTGGCGCCGGCGGCGAGGAGGTCGGTCAGGAGCCCCTCGCGCGACATGATCTCGAGGATGCGGCTCGAGCCAGGGAAGACGACGAAGGACACCGACGGCGCCACGCGCTCGCCGCGGATGGTGCGGGCGACGGCCCACATGTCCTCCCACGAGGAATTGGTGCACGAGCCGACCATGACCTGCTCGAGCGCGGTGCCTTCGACTTCACTCACCGGCACAACCTTGTCCGGCGAAGAAGGCAATGCGACCAGCGGCTCGAGCGCCGAGAGATCCAGCTCGATCTGCTCGTCATACTCGGCGTCCGCATCCGCGGCAAGAGGCCGCCACTCCTTCTCGCGCCCGAGGAGGGCGAAGTAGCTGCGTGTCGCCTCGTCAGATGGGAAGACGCTCGTGGTCAACGTCAGCTCGGCGCCCATGTTGCAGATGGTCGCGCGCTGGGGCAGGGAGAGCGTGGCTGCGCCGGGCCCCGCGTACTCGAAGATCTTGCCGCTGCCGCCGCGCACGGAGTAGCGGCGCAGCAGCTCGAGGATCACGTCCTTGGCGTGGACCCAAGGTTTGAGCTGGCCCGTGAGCCACACGCGGACCACCTTGGGCATCGACACGTAGTAGGCGCCGCCGCCCATCGCGACGGCGATGTCGAGCCCGCCCGCGCCGATGGCGAGCATGCCCGTCGAGCCGCAGAGCGGCGTGTGGCTGTCGGTGCCGAGGACGAACTGCCCCGGGATGCTGAAGGTCTCGAAGTGCACCTGGTGGCAGATGCCGTTGCCGGGCTTGGAGAACCAGGAGCCGTAGCGCTTCGACGCGGTCTGGATATATCGGTGGTCGTCCGTGTTTCGCGAGTCCGTCTGGTTCACGTTGTGGTCGATGTAGCTGACGACCTTCGGCGTTTTCACGCGTGGGAAGCCCATGGCCTCGAACTGGAGCCACGCCATGTTGCCGTTGGTGTCCGTCAGCAGGCACTGGTCCACGCGCAGGCCGATCTCCTCGCCGGCCACGGCCTTGCCCGCGACCAGGTGCGAGTCGATCAGCTTCCGCGCGAGGGAGAGGCGCAAGACTACCGTTTCTCCACGGGCACGAACGGTTTTCTGCCGGGGCCCTTGTAGTCGGCG
>DASYVT010000092.1 GCA_035936835.1 Candidatus Methylomirabilota bacterium
CGCGCGCTCGGCGGCCCTCGCGGGCACCACGGCCTTATCTTGAAGACAGCGAATATATGTGCGGGGCACGCGCATCCCGTAGAAGACGCGGAAGTCCACGGTCTCGACGAATGGCCGGAGGGCCTGCGGCGTGAGGAGCGAGATCGCGCTCGATACGCGCGGGTCGCTCCGCGGCATGTCGCCCATCCAGCGCGCCCAGGCGAACTCGGCCGGGTAGAGGAAGGTGCCGTCGCCGCGCGCGGCGGCGTTGCCGGTCATCATCGCGCGGCCGGCGGGCGTCATCAGCGTCGCGGCCAGGTTTCCGCCATCGGGCACGACCACGGCCGCCAGGAAGACCAGGTGGGCGACGCGCGCGGGGGCCAGCTCAGCGGCTTTCGGGATCACGAGTCCGCCCATGGAGTGGCCGACCAGCACTCCACGGCTGATGCCCTCGAGCGCCATGGCATTCGCCACCGCACGCCCGTACGCTTCCACTCCCGCGTGACGCACCTCGGCAGCCCGCCTCCCGTGACCCGGCAGGTCGAGGGTGACCACGCGGTGCCCCTTGGCGCGAAGCCGCGCCGCCACCTCATCCCAGCACCACGCGCCGTGGCAGGCGCCGTGGACGAGCACGTACTCGTTCGCCATGTCCGATCCTCTTATTGGGGGTTGACTGTCACGCCCGGGGCCACTAGCGTATGGAGCAGCGGACCCGCGCGGCGTCGTCATATTCGCCCAAGACCCGGCGTCCCTCAAGGAGATTCGCATGGCCAAGATCGAGCGGTACTGCGCTCCCGGCGTCTTCGACCCTCCCACCTACTCTCAGGGCGTCAAGGTCACGGGCGCCCAGACCATCCTCTTCCTCGCGGGACAGGTCGCGTACGACGAAAAGGGCCAGCCGGCCCACCGCGGCGACCTCGCGGCTCAGGCGCGGGAAGCGTTCCGGGCCATCAAGGCCCAGGTGGAGGCGGGAGGCGGCACCATGGCCTCCATCGTCAAGATCAACACCTATCTGACCGATATCCGGCACCGGCAGGAGTTGATCCCGGTGCGAGAGGAGTTCTTCGGCAAGAAGGGCCCCGCCTCGACGCTGGTCGCCGTCGCGGCGCTCGCCCACCCCGATTGGCTCATCGAAGTCGAAGCTATCGCCGTCGTCTGAAGGCGGACTTGATGTTCGAGCCGAAACGCTAGCGGTGAGGCGAGGGCTGAATAGATCGTGACCGACTTCAACCCGTTCATTTTCCGCGCGTATGACGTCCGCGGCAAGGTCGGCATCGACATCACGCCGGACGTCTTCGGGGAAGTCGGGCGCGCCTACGGCACGCTCGTCCGCCGGCGGGGCGGTCGCGCCGTCGCGCTCGGGATGGACAACCGCACGACGTCGCCGCCTCTCAAGGAGGCCTTCGCCACCGGCATGCTGTCGACCGGGCTCGACGTCGTGGACATCGGGGTCAACCACACCCCGCTCCTCTACTTCGCGGTCGCGCACTGGAAGCTCGACGGCGGCGCCACCGTCACCGGCAGCCACAACCCCGTCTCCGACAACGGCGTCAAGATGGTCCTTGCTCGCGCCGCGCCGCTGACCGAGGAGGAGATCCAGGGCCTCCTGGCGACGATCACGAGCGGAGATTTCGAGCGCGGCGCGGGCGCGAGAACCACGCGAAACCCCCGCAATGACTACTTCGACGCCATCACCTCGAGCGTGAAGCTCTCGCGCCGGCTCAAGGTCGTGGCCGATGCCGGCAACGGCATCGCGGGCAGCTTCGCCCCCGAGCTGCTGCGCCGGCTGGGCGCAGACGTGATCGAGCTCTACTGCGAGTCCGACGGTACCTTCCCCAACCACCTGCCCGATCCCGAGATGGAGGAGAACACGCGCGAACTCGTCGCCAAGGTGCTCGAGACGCGCGCGGACATCGGGCTCGCCTACGACGGCGACGCCGACCGCGTGGGCGTCGTGGACGAGCGCGGCCGCCGCCACGAAGCCGACCTCATCCTGGCGCTCTTAGCCCGAGACCTGCTGACCCGCCATCCCGGCGCCCAGGTAGTCTTCGACGTCAAGTCCTCGCAGGCGCTCGTGGACGACGTGCGGGCCCACGGCGGGAAGCCCGTCATGTGGAAGACAGGCCACTCCCACCTCAAGCGCAAGATGCGGGAGGACGGGATCCTGCTGGGCGGCGAGGTCTCGGGGCACATGTTCTTCGGCGAGAACTGGTACGGCGTGGACGACGGCATCCTGGCCTCGTGCAAGATCCTCGAGCTGATGGCGCGCGACCCGCTGCCGGTCTCCGCCCACTTCGACACGCTGCCGCATTTCCACTCGACGCCGGAGCTCAAGGCCGCCTGCCCTGACGACCGGAAGTTCGCCGTGATCGCCGCGCTTACCGCCGAGTTCAAGCGGCGCTACGAGATCGTCGACATCGACGGCGCGCGCATCCTCTTCCCCGACGGGTGGGGGCTCGTGCGCGCGTCGAACACCAACCCGTACCTGACCCTGCGCTTCGAGGGCCGGAGCGCCGAGGCCGTCCTACGCATGAAGGCCGAGGTCTTCGACGCCCTCCGCCGCTACCCCTTCGTGACCCTCCCTACCTAGGGCTTTTCGATTGGGTTGCGGCGCACGGTGGGCAGGCCGATCTTGATGAAGGCGTGCTTCTCGGCCGCGTGGCAGCCAGTGCAGGCGGCGCGCAGCCCCTCGATCCGCTGCTTGAAGAGCGCCTGGTCCTTCTTCTTGATCGCCTCGCCGACCTGCGGCAGCGTCGTTTTGAGGACGAACGTCTCCGCGCTCTGGCGGTACTCCGGCCGCCGCTCGAGCCCGAGCTCGATCGCCTTACCCAGCTCCTCGTACATGTGCTCGGCGTAGCCCCAGTTGCCGTCCACCCCGCCCCAGTACATTTCGCCGTAGCGGTAGGCAACCTCGGCCATCGTCGTCTCGAAGCCGCGCAGCTGACGCTGGATCGCCTCGGTGCGGGCCGCGGGGGCGAGCTTCGCGAGCCACCCGGCCTTCTCGGGCGCCGCGGCCTGCTGGTGCTGGTGCGTCTGCGCCGTCGCCGCGGTCCAGGCGGCCGCGGCCCCCGCCCCGACAAGCGCGGCGGCGACGAGCACGGCGAGGAGCGAGCGTCGCAGCGATGTCGTGCCTCGGTTCATGACTGCTCCTTTCTGATCGTTCCCCCAGCCGTTCCCAAGATGAGCCCGGTCGCCTCGAGGAGATCCCGGGCCGTGACGCAATCGCGCGGGCCCCAGAAGCCGCGCGGGTCGAGGAGGATGGCGCCGAGACCCGCGGCGCGGGAGCCCAGCACGTCCACGGAGTAGAGGTCGCCGACGTATACGGCCTCGTGGGCGGCGACGCCCGCCTGCTCGAGGCCCAGGCGGAAGATCTTCGGATCCGGCTTCTCGACGCCGACGACGGCCGAGTCGATGACGAAATCGAGCGCGTCCCCGAGCCCCGCGCCGGCGAGGAGCGCACGCGCCCACCCGTTGGAGTTCGACACCACGCCCGCCACGAGGCCGGCCGCCTTCACCCGAAGGATCGCCGCCAGCGCGTCCGGGTCCGCGACGTTGAAAAGCCCGGCGGGCGCGTTGTAGCTCCGGCGGAAGCCCGCGGCGGCCTCGATCTCGGTAGGCGCAGTGATGCCGAGACCTTCCAGTAGGTAGGCGAGGTAGGAGTCCTGGGCCGTGCGCCCCTCGGTCGAGGCGCCGCGCGCGAGGTCGGCGTCGAGCCGCACCCGGGCGCGAAGCTCCGCCTCTTCGATCGCCTCGATCGAGACCTCGCGACCTCGGCTCTTCAGGTGGTCGGCGATCGCCGGGTAGTTCATCCGCATGAGCGTGTTGCCGGCATCGAAGAGGACAGCGCGGGGCCGGCTGGGAGCGGGAGGGGTCATACCCCCATTATAATGATGCGGTGATGGCCTCACGCCTACTCCTCGCTCTCCCGCTCCTCCTGTCCGCCGCGCCCGCTTCGGCGGACCACGGCGGTCCTCTCGCATCGGCGCCGATGAGCCCCATCACCGTGGCCCTGCTGGCGGGCGGCCTGGCCTTCGTCACCGTCCTGCTGCTGGTCCTGATCGTGCGACTCCTCGCGCGCCCCGCGCACAGGCCCGAATGACCAGGGGCCGCGCGATCCTGTTCGCCGCCCTGGCCGGGGCCGGCGCGCTCTCGGCTGTCGGGCTCTCCCCCGGCGCCGCGCCCGCGCATTCGCTGCTCGTGCGCTCCGAGCCCGGACGCAGCGCGACGGTCACCCGCGCGCCCGAGCGCGTCAGGCTCTGGTTCAGCGAGCGGATCGAGCCCGCCTACGCCAAGCTGTCGGTCTGGAGCGAGGCCGGCACGCAGGTGGATGCGGGCGACGCCGCGGTCGATTCGAATGACCCGACCCTCCTTTCGGTGAGCACGCCCAACCTCGGCCCCGGGCGCTACACCGCGCGGTTCCGCGTGCTGTCGGTGGACGGCCATGTCGTCGAGTCGAGCTTCGCCTTCACCGTCAAGGCCGCCGCCCGATGAGCGGGGTCGGCGTCGGGATCCGCGCGCTCTCCACGGGCGCCGGCCTCCTCATCGTCGGCGTCATTGCCATGAGTCTTCTCGCGGGCCCGAGCGACAAGCCGACGGCGCGCCGGTGGCACCGACGCCTCGCGCGCTCCACGCGCTGGCTCGCCGCGCTTCTCCTCGTCTCGGGCGTGGCGGCGCTTGGATGGCAGGTCACCGTCGTGACGGGCCGGGTCGACGGCGCCGCCGACGGCACGGCGTGGCTGCGCCTCCTCGGGGCGACGCAGTTCGGGACGGTGTGGCTCCTTCGCCACGCGATCCTCCTGCTGCTGGCGGCCCTCGTCCTTCTCCGTGAGAGTGACGAGTCGCCTCCCGACTGGCTCGCCTGGCGTATCGAGGCGGGACTCCTCGCCGCCGCGGGCGTGGGCCTATCGGCATGGGCCGGTCACGCGGTAGGGGTGGATCCCGGCAGCGCACTGCCCGCGCTCGTCAACGCCGTCCACCTGGTCGCCACCGGCGCCTGGCTCGGGGCCTTGCCGGCCCTCGCCCTGCTCCTGGTCGCGGCCTCGCGCGAGGCCGGCGCCGACTCGCGGCCCTTCGCGGTGCTGGCCACGCGCCGCTTCTCGACCTGGGCGCTCGCCGTGATGACGGTCATCGTCGCCACCGGCGTGTGGAATGCCTGGAACGAAGTCGGCGGCGTCCCGGGCCTCGTGGGCACGGGCTACGGCCGGCTGGTCCTGCTCAAGGTCGCGCTGCTCCTCCCCGTGCTGGGGCTGGCCGGCTGGAACCGCGGCAGCCTGCTGCCTCGCCTGGGGGGCGACGGCTCCACCGTGGGCCGGCCCGCCATGAGGAGCCTCGCGGGTTTCGTCGGGGTCGAGGCCATCGTCGGCGCGGCGCTCGTGGTCGTGGCCGCGGTGCTGGCGTTGACGCCACCGGGCCGCCATATGACACCCGAGTGGCCCTTCAGCTTCCGCCTGGCCCCCGACGTCACGTGGAACTTCCCCGGCGTCAAGACCCGCGTCTTCATCGGCGCCCAGACCGCCTTCGTCGGCGTGCTGGTCTTGGTCGCGGGCTGTCTCCTCCGGCGCTGGCGCCCGCTCATGCTTGCCGGCGCGGCGGTGCTCGTTGTCGCGGGGGCGCAGCAGGCGCTGCCACCGCTCGCCGTCGACGCCTACCCGACGACCTACCGGCGGCCCGCGGTCCCCTACAACGTCGCCTCGGTCGCTCATGGGTCCGCCCTCTACCGAATCCACTGCGCCGGCTGCCATGGCCCGACGGGCCGCGGGGACGGACCTGCGGCGGCGGGGCTGCTTCGGCGACCGGCCGACTTGACCGCGCCACACACCAATGACCACACAGCCGGCGACATCTTCTGGTGGCTCACCCACGGCGTCGGCATCGTCATGCCGGGCTTCGGCGTCCAGCTCTCGGAGGACGGGCGCTGGGACCTGATCAACTTCCTTCGCGCGCTGTCGGCCGGCGAAGCGGCCCGCAGTCTCACCGACATCGACGAGCCCGAGCGCCCGCGCCTGGCGGCCCCCGATTTCACCTTCGCCACGGGACCCGCGCAGATGAGCCTCAAGGACTACCGCGGCCGGCAGCCGGTCTTGCTCGTGCTGTTCACCCTGCCCTCGTCGCGCGCACGGCTCAGCGAGCTCGCCCAGGCCTACTCCGATCTCCGGAGCTTCAACGCGGCCGTCATCGCCGTGCCCATGGACGGTGGAGAAAAAATCCTGTCGCGCATCGGGGCATCTCCCCGCATCCTGTTCTCCGTGGCCACCGAGGGCGCGGCAGAGATCGTCTCGACCTACGCCCTGTTCCGGCGCACGCGGGCTCCCGAGGGCGCCCTGCCCAACTCGCCCATGCCCGCCCACATGGAGTTCCTGATCGATCGCTCGGGCTACTTCCGCGCGCGGTGGCTGCCGGGGGGACCTTCGCCGGGCTGGTCGGACATCAAGGTGCTGCTGGCCGAGATCCAGACGCTCAACCAGGAGACCGCGGTCGCGGCGCCTCCCGACGAGCACGTGCACTGATGCGGCTCTGGCGCGTGGTCCTCCTGCTCAACCTGGCGGTGGGCGTCGGCGTCCTCGCGGGCTGGCTCGCCTGGGGGCAGCAGATTCCGCGCCTCGAGCGGCGGCTGCTGGAGAGCCGGCAGCGGGTCCTGGTCGTCGGCGGCGAGCAGACGTGGATCGTCAAGGGCGTCGTGCGGGCCGTGATCCCGGAGATCCAGGTCGTGGTGCTGACCCACGACGAGATCCCCGGCTTCATGCCGGCCGGGATGACGATGGGCTTCAAAGTTCAGAACCCGAAGACCCTCGAGCGCGCCCGCCCCGGGGATGTCGTGCGCTTCACGCTCACGGGCACCCCGCCGGATGTCCAGATCACCGCGCTCGTCAAGGAGGGGCAGTCATGATCGGCGAACTCAGGCGGCTGCACCGGCACATCTGGATCGCGTGGCTGCTTGTCGTCGCCACCGTGGTCACCTTCATCGTCTTCATGCAGCCGTGACCTTCACGTCGAAACGGCGGTTCGACGCCGTGCTGGCCATGATCGTGGCCGCGTGGTTCTTCGGTGGCCGTGCGCTCTGGAGCGGCCCCGACCTCGACGTCTTCCTCGTCAAGGCGACCGCCCTCCTGGCCTTCCTCTTCCTCTCCGCTGCGATCAGCCTGGGCCCGCTCGCCCGGCTCTGGCGCCCGGCCACCCGCTTCATCTACAACCGGCGCCACCTCGGCGTGACCACGTGGGCGCTCGCCGTCTTCCACGCGACCGTCGTCATGCACTACGGGAACAGCTGGAAGCCCGCGAACCTCCTCGAGGTGCTGCCGGGGCAGACCTTCCTCCGCATCCCCTTCACGCTCTTCGGCGTCGGGGCGCTCACCATCCTGACGGTGATGGCGCTGACCTCGTGGGACTACTTCCTCCACGCCTGGACGCCTCCCGGCTGGAAGCGCCTGCACATGGCGGTCTACGCCGGTTACGCCCTCGTCGTCGTCCACTTCACGGTCCGCTTCGCGGGCGACCCGCCGGTGAACTGGCGGCTCCTCGGGCTGCTGTGGCTCATTGCGCTCCTCGTGGCCGCGCTGCACCTTGCCGCGGCGATCAAGGAGTCCCGGGGCGATCGCCCGGCGCCCGCCAGCGCCGACGGTCTCATCCTCCTCGGCACCTTCACCGAGCTTGAAGAGGGCCGCGCGGTCACCGTGCACGTCAGGGGCGAGCACAACGGGGGCGAGCGGATCGCCGTGGTCCGCAAGAATGGCGCGCTGTGCGCCATCTCCAACGTCTGCCCGCACCAGAACGGCCCGCTCGGCGAAGGTGTCGTGCGGGACGGCTATCTCGAATGCCCGTGGCACGGCTACCAGTTCGACCCCTGCACGGGGCTGGGTCCGCCGGGCTTCTCCGACTCAGTCCCGCGCTACGATCTGGTGACCAAGGGCAACCAGACGTATCTGCGGACCCCGTAACGCGCCCGATTTCTTGCAAATTTCCACGGGCTCGCGTATACAGATAGCCCAGCCATGAAGAGCTTGCGGCCTCGGAGCTATCGCGCCGCCATCGTCCTGCTGCTGGCCCTGCTGGCCCTCACCTTCGCCGTCGAAGGCAGCCAACCGAGCCACAGTCACGAGGACGGACGCCTCGGGCTTTACAACGCCGAGTGTCCCCTGGCGGAGCTATCCGCCGTCCACACCGCCGGCTGGGCGCCCGAACCGCTTGCGATCGCGTCGCCTGAACTGGTCGCCCTGCCGATCGCCGTCACGTCGTCGGGATGGGTGCCGAGCCCATTCCTCAGCTTCACCGATAGTCGCGCTCCCCCTCTCGTCTAGCCCGCCCCGCTGATTCCTTGGTAGTCGGCCAGCGCCCGGGAGTTATTCCGCGCGCGCGCCCGCTCATTCGCCGCACCAAAAGGAGAAGGCCATGCGTGCATTCGTCGCAGTCGTGCTCGTGCTGGGCCTGCTCGCCCCGGCCACGTCCGCCGCCGCGCAGGACGCTCTAGCGCTGCGCCGCGAGATGGAGCAGATGCGCAAGCAGTTCGAAGCCATGCAGGAGCAGTACAAGAAGACCTTGGACTCGATGGCAGAACGCCTCGACCGCGTCGAGGCGCGCCCGCAGCCGGCCGCCACGGCCGCGCCGGCGACCGTGCAGCCGGCGGCCGCACAGCCTGCGCCCGGCGCACCGCCCGCGATCGGGCTGACCGCGCAGCGGCCGCCCGGCAGCGAGCCGACGGCCCTCGACCTGATCAGGCCCCGCCAACCTTACGCGCTCTACGAGCGCCGAGGCCCGGGCCAGCTCCTCTTCGACATGGGCGTGACGGGTGACTTTGTCGGCAACCTGACCCAGCACAACGTCCAGAAGAACCAGGGCGGCAGCTTCCCAGGCCTCGAGAACCTCTTCTTCCTGCGCGAGGGAGAGGTGTCGTTCTTCGGGCAGATCGACCCGTATGCCCGCGCCGAGGTGCGGATCGAGGCGGGGCAGGATCAGCGAGGAGAGGGCCTCACCGTATCGGTGGCCGAGGCCAACCTCACGCTCACGGCCCTCCCATACGGCACGCAGCTCAAGATGGGCCAGATGCGCAACCGCTTCGGCTACCTGAACCAGATCCACGCCCACGACTGGCCATTCATCGACAACCCGAACGTCCTCCAGCAGTTCTTCGGCAAGGGGGGCCTGGTCGACGCGGGCTTTGAGGCAACCTGGGTGCCGCCCCTGCCGTTCTACCTCGAGCTGCTCGGCGGCGTCTTCAACGGCCAGAACAACGTCGCCTTCGGCCGTGACCAGATCTCGAATCCGCTCGTGACCGGCCGGCTGCGGACGTTCTTCGACCTTGACGACTGGGGCGCCATCCAGCTGGGCTCCTCGGTCGCGGCCGGACAAACGCCCCAGCAGAAGAGCAGCACCATCGTCGGCTTCGACGCCAAGTACAAGTACACGCCGCCGGGCTGGCAGCGCGCGGCGTTCACCCTCCTGGGCGAGTACCTCCTCTCATTCCGGGACGTCGTCATGACCGACGCGGACGGGTTCGATGGGACGCGCCATCGCAACAGCCAGGGCTTCTACGTCGGCGGCGAGCTGCGGCCCTTCAACCACGGAGAGCTGTCAAAGTGGCTCCTGGGCTTCCGCTACGACAGGACCCAGTACCCCGCCGCCTCCGGCACGGAGTGGGCCGTGCAGCCCTTCCTCACGTACTATCCCTCGGAGTTCCTGCGCTTCAGGCTCGGATACAAGCAGACGACCCGGAGCCAGTGCTGCCGCTACCTGGACTTCCAGGACAACGGCGGCAGCGCCAGGCAGCTGAGCGAGTATTTCCTCCAGGCCACCTTTATAATGGGCGCCCACCCGGCGGACCGATTCTGATGCGGACAGGACCGACGACCATGCGACGACTCCTGACTCTGACCCTGTCTCTCGCGGCAGTGTGGGCAGTGCTCGGCGCCCCCGCCGCGAGCGCCCAGAAGCTTCGCGTCGTCACCAGCACCACCGACTTGAAATCGCTGACCGAGGCGGTCACTGGGGATCTCGCTGACGTTGAGGCCATGGCACGGCCCAACCAGACCGCTCACGACGTGGAGGTCCGCCCGAGCCTCATGGTCAAGGTGCGCCGCGCGGACGCCATGATCGTCAACGGCCTCGGTCTCGACGACTGGGCCGACGTGGTCGCCCAAGGCGCGAATAATGCGAACGTCAACCCGGGCGCCCCGGGACGCATCGACGCCTCCCGCGGCATCCTCGTCCTCGAGGTGCCGAAGACCCGCGTGGACCGCTCGATGGGAGACGTCCACCCGTCCGGCAACCCGCACTACAGCCTCGACCCGGAGATGGCTCCCGCCGTCACGCAGAACATCCTCGAGGGGCTCACGCGCGTCGCGCCCCAGCACCGCGCCGCCTTCGAGCGCAACCGCCAGCAGTTCCTGGCGCGCCTCGACGAGGCGATGGGCCGCTGGAACAAGATGCTCGCGCCCTACAAGGGTTCTCCCGTCGTCGTGAACCACGCGCAGTGGATCTACCTGCTCACCCGCTTCGGCCTCGTCCAGGTCGGCACCGTCGAGGAGCGGCCCGGCATTCCGGCGACCGCGAACCACATCATCAAGCTCGTCAACCTGATGAAAGAGGACCGTGTGAAAGCGATCATCGCGGAGCCGTGGAGCGACTTCAAGCTGGTGGAGCGGATCGCCCAGGAGGCCGGGGCCCAGGCGGCCATCCTGGCGTCCTCGGTAGGCGCCCTGAAAGGCACCGACACGTTCATCGAGGCCGTCGATTTCAACGTGAAGACGCTCGCCCAGATGCTTAAATAGAGCCGTGGCCCACGACCTCCTCGCGCTGATGTGGGTGCCGTTCCTGATGTGCCTGGTGCTGACGGGCATCCACGCTTATCTCGGTCTCCACGTCATCGCGCGGGAGGTCGTGTTCGTGGATATCGCCCTCGCGCAGATCGCCGCGCTCGGCGCGACCGCGGCGTTCCTCTTGGGGTACGATCTCGAATCGTGGGGCTCGTACGCCTTCGGGCTCACCTTCACGATCCTGGGCGCCTCCGTGTTCGCGCTCACGCGGAGCCGCGAGCGGCGCGTGTCCCAGGAAGCGGTCATCGGAGTCGTCTACGCCGTCTCCGCCGCGGCCGCCGTCCTCGTCGCCGACCGCACGCCGCACGGGGCCGAGCACCTGCGGAGCATGCTGGTCGGCAGCATCCTGGCCGTGAGAGGCAGCGAGGTCATCAAGGTCGCGTGCCTGTACGCCGTCGTCGGGCTCTTCCATTGGCTGTGCCGGCGCCCCTTCCTGCTCATCTCGACCGATCCCGACAAAGCCTACAGCGACGGCTGGCGAGTGCGCCGGTGGGACTTTCTCTTCTATGCGTCCTTCGGCGTCGTCGTGACGAGCTCGGTGCGGATCGCCGGGGTGCTGCTGGTCTTCTCGTACCTGATCGTGCCGACGCTGGCGGCCAATCTTCTGGGGGGCACCGTCTCCAGACGGCTCGCCGTGGCCTGGGGCTTCGGCACCTTCGTGAGCGTTGTGGCCATGGTCGCCTCGGCCATCCTCGACCTCCCCACCGGCGCGACGGTCGTTTGCGCCTTCGGGCTCATCCTGCTCGTCCTGGCCGTGGTCACACGGGCGACCGGCAGCGCGGCCCCGGCGTGAGGGCACCCGCGCGCTCCTGGCTCCTGCTGGTCGTCCTCGCGCCCCTGGCCTCCGCCGGCTGCCAGCAGGCGTCCCCGCCCGAGGGCAAGCCACTCGTCGTCGCCAGCTTCTACCCGATGTACGAGTTCGCGCGCCAGGTGGCGGGCGAGCGCGCGCAAGTGCTCTCGCTGGTGCCGCCCGGTGTGCACGGGCACGACTGGGAGCCCTCGCCGCAAGACGTCGCACAGGTGCAGCGGGCGCGAGTCTTCGTGTACAACGGCGCCGGCTTCGAGCCGTGGGCCGAGAAGTTGATCAAGGAAGCCGCGAGGCCCGCGACCGTGGTGGTTGCCGCGAGCGCGGGACTGACGGTCGCGCGCGCCGGGGCGAGCGGCGACGTGGATCCCCATGTCTGGCTCGATCCCGTGCTGGCCCGGAGCGAGGTCGAGGCGATCCGCGCCGCGCTCGAGCGGAGCGACCCGGCCGGCAAAGCCCCCTACGCCGACAACGCCAGCGCCTTCAACGCCAGGCTCGAGGCGCTCAACGTGAGCTTCGAGACGGGGCTCCGCGACTGCGCGCGGCGCGAAGTCGTGGTGTCGCACGCGGCATTCGGCTATCTGACGCGCCGCTATCGACTCGAACAGATACCGGTGATGGGGCTCACCCCGGAGGCCGAGCCGAGCCCGGCCGCGCTGGTTGGGATCGTCCGGCAGGCCAGGCAGCGCAAGGTCACGGCGATCTTCCTCGAGCCCCTGGTCAGCCCGCGGCTGGCCGAGACGCTCGCGCGCGAGGTCGGCGTACGGATCCTGCCGCTCAACCCTGTCGAGGGCGTCACAACCTCGGAGGCCAAGGCGGGCACGGGCTACGTCGAACTCATGATGGCCAACCTCACGAGCCTCCGCGACGGCCTCGGCTGCCGCTAGGCCGGATGCTGAGAACCTCAGAGGTTGCTCAAAAAGGTCCAGATGCGAGGCGGACAATTGTCTCAGCCCTCGCCTCGGGGCTCCGCCCCTCAGCTCGAACTGCCACGAGCGTGCGGCCGAGGGCGCCCCAACGGGCTTTGCTAAATGATGCAGATGGGCCTTTTTCAGCAGCCTCCGAGTACAATCTGAGGTCATGGAGGCACATCCTGCCCGCCATTGGCGCGCGCTCTCCCTGGGAGGCGCCGCGCTGTTCCTGGGGCTCGGAGTCTTGGTCTTTGCCGTCGGCCTTCTGCCCGGCGACTCGACGCTCTACGAGGAGGTCATGGCGCACCGGACTCCGGCTATCCTCGAGTTCTTCTCCTGGGCCAACATGTTCGGCTCGTGGACTGGCCTCCTGCCTGCCTCTCTCGTGCTCCTTGCCATCTCGCCAGAGGCGAGGAAGCGCTGGTGGCTCATCGTGCTCGTGCTCCTCGGGGCGCCGCTGATCGAACAGGTGGCCAAGCACCTCGTCGGGCGGACGCGGCCGCGCGGATCGGCCATGGGCTTTCCGAGCGGCCACATGACCGGGGCCGCGGCCTTCGCCGTCATCGCCATCTACTTCGCCATCAAGGAGCCGTGGAGCCGTGTCCAGCGGCTCGGGCTCACCGCCGTGGTGACCGTCATGGTGGTCCTGGTCGGCGTCGCGCGCCTCGTGCTGAACGCGCACTGGCCGTCCGACATGCTGGGCGGCCTGCTCCTCGGCTCCACCTGCGCGGCGGCCGGCGCGTGGTGGGATGCGAGGCGGAGCGCGGCCTGATGCGCCCTTTCGTCGAGCTCGAGGGCGTGGGCGTCTCCTACGGCGAAGTCCGCGTGCTCGACGGCATCAACCTCACCGTCGAGCCCGGCGACTTTCTCGGCATCATCGGCCCCAACGGCTCGGGCAAGACCACCCTCCTGCGGGTGATGCTGGGGCTGCTGGAACCCCAGGAAGGCTCGGTGAGGCTCTTCGGCCAGCCGCCGTCCGCATTCCGCGAGTGGCGGCGATTGGGCTATGTCCCGCAGCGGGCCGCGCTCGATCCTTCCCTGCCCGTGACCGTGCGGGAGGTGGTCGCCTCCGGCCTCGTGGCGAGCCTTGGTCTTCTCCAGCGTATCGGCCGGGCGCAGAGAGCCCGCGTTTCGGACGCGCTGGCCCGCGTCGGCATGGAGGCGCACGCGCGGGCGCGCATCGGCGCGCTCTCAACCGGGCAGCAGCAGCGCGTGCTGATCGCCCGCGCGCTCTGCTCCGACCCCGAGCTGATCATCCTGGACGAGCCCACGGGCGGCGTGGACCCCGAGGCGCAGACCTCCTTTTACGCCATGCTCCACCACTTGAACCGCGAGCGCGAGGTCACCCTCGTCCTCGTCAGCCACGACATCGGCGTCGTCGCCAAGCAGGTCACGAAGCTCGCCTGCCTCAACCGGCGGCTCATCTTCCACGGCCGCCCCGGCGATTTCCTGAGCGACGCGGCCCTGACGGCCCTGTACGGGCCGTCAGTGCGCATCGTGAGCCACGACCACTAGCCCCATGCCCGACTTCCTCCAGTTCGGCTTCATGCAGCGCGCGTTCGTGGCGGGCGCCGTCATGGCCGTGGTCTGCCCGCTGATCGGCGTCTTCCTCGTGCCGCGTCGGCTCTCCCTGATTGCGGACACGCTGGCGCACGTCGCGCTGGCGGGCGTGGCGCTCGGGCTCCTCGTGGGCGCCTCGCCGGTCCTTGGCGCCCTCGTCGTGACCGTGGCCGGCGCGCTCGGCATGGAGCGGCTCCGATCCCGCGGGGCGCTCCAGGGGGACGCGGCGCTGGCGGTCTTCCTCTCCGGCGGCTTCGCGCTGGCCGTGGTGCTGATCAGCCTCGCGCGCGGTTTCAACGCCGATCTCTTCGCCATCCTCTTCGGCAGCATCCTGACGGTCAGCCCCGCGGACGTCTGGCTCATCCTGGCCTTGGGCGCCGTGGTGGTGACGACCATCCTGCTCTCCTACCGGCAACTCTTCGCCATCACGCTCAACGAGGACCTGGCGCGGACGAGCGGCGTCCCGGTCACCGCGCTCAACATGCTGCTGACCGTGCTGACCGCGCTCACCACCGTGGTCGCCATGCGCATGGTGGGCGTCCTGCTCGTCAGCGCCATGATCGTGATTCCGACGCTCACGGGCTTCGCCCTCGGCCGGAGCTTCCGCCGCGCGACGGCCCTGGCCATCGCGATGGCGCTCGCGTCAGTCGGAATCGGCCTCACCGCCGCCTACTACCTGCGCCTGGCCGCCGGCGGCGCCGTGGTGCTGACGGCGCTCCTGCTCTTCGCATTGGCGTCGCTCGCCCGGCGCGTGCCGTGGGGCCCACGCGCGCGCCTCGCCGCCATCACGCTGCTCTGCCTGTCCGTCGCCGGGGGCGCCTCGGCGCAGGACGGCGAGTGCAAGCGCTGGCGCGCGGCCTTCGCGTCCATGCCGATCCGCATGGTGACAGTCCAAATGGGCGCCAAGACCGTCGCCATCCGGGTGAAGGTGGCCGAGAATTCCGAGCAGGCGGCGGCCGGCTTCCAGTGCTCGACTCCGCAGGAGATCCAGAACACGCTCATCCTTTTCGACTTCGGCCGCGAGATCAACACCCAGTTCCACATGCAGAACGTCCCGGCCGCCCTCGACATCGCCTTCGTGAAAGCGAACGGCACCATCTTCTCCATCCTCAAGATGGACCCGAGCCCCACCGCGCTGTACGGCCCGATGGGCGACTTCCGCTTCGCGCTCGAGGCCCGGGCGGGCTTCTACGAGAGCCAGGGCGTCCGCCAGGGAGAAGCGCGCCTGCTGGTCCCGGCCGCCAAATAGGCCGTGCACCACCGCCACACGCATGCCTCGCGTCACAAGCATCGCCTCTGGGTGGTCTTCGCGCTCAGCGCGACTTTCATGGTGGTGCAGGTCGGGGTCGGCTGGTGGGCGAACTCGCTCGCGCTCCTCGCCGACGCGGCCCACCTCTTCGTCGACGCGGCGGGGGTGGGGTTCTCGCTCCTCGCCGTCTGGTTCGCCGAGAAGCCGGCGACGGCGGAGAAGACGTACGGGTACTACCGCGTCGAGATCCTGGCGGCTCTCGTCAACGGTGTCGTCCTCTGCGTGCTGGCCATCGCCATCCTGGTCGAGGCGTGGGATCGCCTGCGGGTGCGCCACGAAGTCTCGGCGGGGCCCGTGCTTGTGGTCGCGGTGGCGGCGCTCGGCGTCAACCTGCTGGCGGCGTGGCTGCTGCACGCCGGCGCCGGCGAGAGCCTGAACGTGCGCGGGGCCTACCTCGAGGTGCTGGGCGACGCGCTCTCCTCAGGGGCGGTAATCGTGGCGGCGGCGGTGATCCTGGTCACGGGCTGGACCGCGGCGGACGCTCTCGCGAGCGCCGCCATCGGCCTCCTGATCCTGCCGCGCACGTTCGCGCTGCTCAGGCAGGCGGTCAACGTGCTGCTCGAGGGCGTGCCGGCCCACCTCGACCTGGCGGAGATCGAAACGGCGCTCCGCAGCGCCCAGGGAGTCAAGCGGGTGCACGATCTCCACGTGTGGACGCTCACGTCGGGGCGCGAGGCCATGAGCGCCCACGTTGAGGTGGAGGCGGGGACGCCCGCGGACCGGATCCTGGACGAGCTGCACGTGGTGCTCCACTCCCGCTTCGGCATCGATCACACCACCATCCAGATCGAAACCGAAGCGCCGTCGCTCCTCCAGATCACCCCGCGCTCATAGCCCCTCTCACCGGCTGGCGCAGATCTCGGCCGCAATCACCCGGGGGTCCTTGCATCGAGCATTGCTCGTGGCCCGCAAGATCGTGACCTCCCGAAATCCTTGCTCTCGAAACTCGTCCAGGAAGGCACCGCCTTCCTTGGCCCCGGCAATTCAGGCAAACCACTCGGCTTCGGTGAACGTGCCCGATGTGGTCACGGCCTCCTGCGCGATGAGCTCTGCAGCATAGACGACGCCACCAGGCCGCACCACCCTCGCGAGCTCCCGAAAGATCTGGGTGCGGGCCGGGTTCAGGTTGAAGATGCCGTTGACGAGCGCCACGTCAATCGACCCGGGCTCCAGCGGGAGGTGCTCCGCATCTCCGCGACAAAAGGTCACGTTGATCCCGAGTGCGGCCGCGGCCTGTCCCGCCCTGGTCAGCATGGAGTCGCTGAAGTCGATCCCGATCACCCGGCCGGTCGGTCCCACCCGCCGCGCCGCAATCAGGCTGTCGAGGCCTGCCCCACAGCCGAGGTCAAGTACCCGGGCGCCGGGCGGGAGAGAGGCGAAGACGGCCACGTTGGAGACCCCGGCAAAGGCCTCGACCGCCATGGCCGGCAAGCTGTCCAGAAGTTCGGATGGGTATCCGAGTCGCTCGGCTAGGACTCGTCCAACGGGGAAGGCGTGCTTTTCCTCGGGCCGTGCCGCGGCTGCGGAATAGGCCCGCTGGACGGCGCTTCGCAACTGCAGGCCCCGATCAGCGGGAAGTCGGACCAAAGGGCCACCCCCCTATACATCCAAAACGGCGGCGAGCCCAGGAACAGGCTATCGTCGATAACGATACATTGGTCTGTCTGTAATGGCAACCCCTATATCTCGGATACTGCGAACTACCACCAACCCCGCCACCAGACAAAGAAACCGGTGATCACGAGCAGTGCCGCGAGGTAGATCCACCAGCTCTCGTACCAGGTCGTGACCTCGAGCCGCTCCCGATCCTCGTCCCAGCGCAGGCCTTCGCGCCAGCCCGGCTCGCCGCGATAATACTGGTGAAAGGCCTGGGTCACCCGCGCGAGCGGCAGCGCCGTCTCGGCGCTCCGGTAGCGATGCTCGAGTGAGCCGTCCTGGTAGACGAGCGTGAAGCCCGTCGCGGCGCTGCCGGTGGCCTGGAGATACGTCGCCTCCTCACGTGCCAACGTCGCGACGAGGTTACGCTTCCCGTCGAGGCCGGCCAGCACCTTGCCGATGGTGCCGCCGTCGGGGGCGTCGTAGGCGTAGTCGAGGGTGCTGAGCGTGAAGGGCATCAGTACGAGCGGGGCAGGCCCAGGACGTGCTCGCTGAGATAGTTCAGCGCCATCTCCTGAGAGATGGGCGCGATCTTGTAGAGGCGGATCTCGCGCCACAGGCGCTCGACGTAGAACTCCTTGGCGTAGCCGTAGCCGCCGAAGGTCTGGAGCGCGGCGTCGCAGGCCTGGAAGCCCGCCTCAGCCGCGAGCAGCTTGGCCGCATTGGCCTCGCGGCCGCAGGGCCGGCCCGTGTCGAAGAGCCACGCGGCCTTGAGGCACATCAGCTCGGCGGCGTCGAGCTGGGCCATCGCCAGGGCCAGCGGATGGGCGATCGCCTGGTTCTTGCCGATGGGCCGGTCGAAGACGATGCGCTCCTTGGCGTACTGGACGGCGCGCTCGAGGGCCGCCCGCCCGATGCCGACGGCCTCGATGCCGACCACGATGCGCTCCGGATTGAGCGAGTCGATCAAGTGGTAGAAGCCGTCGCCCACCGTTCCGACGACATCGACCTCGGGCACTTCCATGTTGTCGATGAAGATCTCGTTGGAGTCCACGGCCGCCCGCCCGAGCTTTTCGATCTCGCGAACCGTGATCGCCTTGCGATTGAACTCGGTGAAGAACAGCGTCATGCCCTTCAGCGGCTTGGCGGGGTCGCGGTCGCTGGTGCGGGTGAGGAGCAGGATGCGGTTGGCGTGCTGGGCGTTGGTGGTCCAGACCTTGCGGCCGTTGACGATCCAGCGATCGCCCTTCTTCTCGGCGCGCGTCTGGATGCGGGAGGTGTCGGTGCCCGAGTTCGGCTCGGTGACGCCGAAGGACATGATGGTCTCGCCCGTCACGATCTTCGGCAGCTCGCGGCGCTTCAGCTCCTCCGTGCCGTAGCGCACCACCGGCTCGGGCGGAAAGCAGTAGAAGTGAATGGGCGAGGCGCCGGAGGTGCCGGCGCCCGACGCGCAGATCTCGTGGAGCATGATGGCGGCCTCGGTGACGCCGAGCCCGGCGCCTCCGTAAACCTCGGGGATCATGAGGCCGAGCCAGCCGTTGTCCGCGAAGGCCTTCACGAACTCGTCCGGGTACTCGTGCTTCCGGTCCTTCTCGAGCCAGTAGTCCAGCGAGAAGTTCCGCGCCAGCGCGGCGACCTCCTTGCGGATCAGCTCCTGCTGCTCGGTGAGCGCGAAGTCCATCGTGGCCTCCCTGTGCGTCTAACGGCTGGCGGAAGAATAGCACGGACTTGCTCGCGCGAGAGCCCCGGGGGTATCCTCAAGGCGTGGAAACCACCCACGCCATCCAGGACTACCTGGGCGCCATCTACGATCTGGCCGGCAGCGACAAGCCGGTGATCGGCGCGCGACTCGCGCGGCACATGCACCTCTCGGCGCCCTCCATCACCGAGGCGCTCCGGCGCATGCAGCGCGAAGGCTACGTCAAGGTCGCGAGCAAGAAGGAGATCCGCCTCACCTCCAAGGGTCTCGACATGGCGCGCATCATGGCGCGGCGCCACCGCCTGCTCGAGCGCTGGCTGACCGATGTCCTCGGGCTCGACTGGTCGCGCGCCCACGACGAGGCGCACCGGCTCGAGCACGCGCTCTCCCCTGTCGTCGAGGAGCGCCTGGCCGAGATGCTCGGCATGCCCTCGACCTGCCCGCACGGCAACCCCATCCCGGGCATGCCCCAGCCCGAGGCGCACAACCCGATCCCGCTCTCGCAGGCGACGAAGGGCCAGGCGCTCGTGGTGGAGCGCATCACCGAGGAGGCCGAGGCCGACCGCCAGCTGCTCAACTTCCTGTGGGAGAGCGGCGTCCGGCCGGGCAGCCGGCTGACCGTGTCCGAGGTGGCGCCCTACGCCGGCACCATCTCCGTGCTGCTCGACGGGCGGACGGTCACGATGGGGCTCGCCGCCTCGCACAAGATCTGGGTCTACGACCCGCAGCAGCTCACGCCCCTCCGCAAGCCCGCGCGCGCCCGGGCGGCGCGCAAGACCGCCGGGTAGATGGCCGTCAAGGGGCTGTACGCGCTCCAGAACGGCTTCCTGGGGTTCGAGAAGACCGGCCTCTTCTTCGGCGAGCGATCGGCCGAGAAGGTCCGCATCCCCGTCTCCTGCTATCTCGTCCGCACGGGGGACACGACGATCCTCTTCGACACGGGCGTCTCCCCCCGCGCCGTGCCGGGGCTCCTGCGCACCGATCCCATGGCGGGCTTCACGGAGGCCGACCTCCTCGTCCACCGTCTGGATTCAATCGGGCTCGAGCCCAAGGACGTGGACCTGGTCGTGCTCTCGCACCTGCACTACGACCACGCCGGCGGCGCCTTCCTCTTCCAGAACTCGGAGCTGGCCGTCCAGCAGGACGAGTACGCGTACGCGAACTACCCCGCGGGCTTCTTCGCGGGCTTCTACTACAAGAAGAACTTCGACCTGCCCGGCTATCGCTGGCGGCTGCTCGACGGCGACGCGGAGATCGTGCCCGGCGTGACGGCGCTGCGGAGCGACGGCCACACGCCGGGGCACCAGTCCCTGCTGGTCGAGCTGCCGGAGACGGGCCCGGTGATCCTAGCGGGCGACTGCTGCTACTGGCAGGAATCGATCGACAAGGAGATTCCGCCCGGAGTCGTGTGGGATCCGACGCGGGCTATGCATTCGATCAAGCGGCTCAAGACGGTCGCCCGGCTCATGGGCGGCCGCATCTTCCCGAGCCACGACCCGGTGTTCTGGGCGTCCGCCGTCAAGGCGCCCGACGCCTACAGGTAGGCAAGGAGAGACCGATGGGAGTCCTCGACGGCATCAAGATCCTGGAACTCGCCCGCGTGCCGCCGGCCGAGCTGCCCGGCATGATGTTCGCGGACATGGGCGCCGACGTCCTCAAGATCGAGACGCCGTCCGAGACGCAGGAGGACCCCGACTGGCAGCGGCGCTCGGCCTTCGTCTACGTCAACCGCAATAAGCGCTCGCTGGCGCTCAACATGAAGGCGCCCGAGGGTCAGGCGCTCTTCAAGAAGCTCGCGGCGGGTGCTGACGTGGTCATCGAGGGATTCCGCCCGGGCGTGATGAAGCGGCTCGGCGCCGACTACGAGGCGATCCGCGCGATCAACCCGCGCATCGTCTACTGCTCCCTCTCGGGTTTCGGCCAGAACGGCCCCTACCGCGACTACCCGGCGCACGACATGAACTACCTCTCGCTGGCCGGCATCCTCGCGCTGATCGGCGAGCCCGACCGCAAGCCCGCGATCCCGCTCAACCTCGTCGCCGACTACGCGGGCGCGAGCATGCACGGCGCGCTCGGCGTCATGTACGCCCTCTTCGCCCGCGAGCGCACAGGCAAGGGCCAGCACGTGGACGTCTCCTATCTCGACACGTCGGTCGCGCTCCTGGCCGCCACGCCGAACATGCGCTTCTTCTTCAGCGACGGCCTGGCGCCCAAGCGCGGCGAGGGCTTCCTCGGCGGCTCGTATCCCTACTACGCGATCTACGAGACCAAGGACGGCAAGCTCCTCACCATCGGCTGCACCGAGCCCTGGCTGTGGGAGAACTTCTGCAAGGCGATAGGCCGCCCCGACTTCGTGCGCTTCGCGCGCAAGCACGACCAGTTCGTCCGCGCGGCCAACGCGGAGGAGGTCAAGGCGCGCGAAGAGATCGAGGCCATCATTCGCACGAAGAACCGCGACGAGTGGTACGAGCTCCTCGTCAAGGCCGACGTCTGCGTGGGCAAGGTCTACGACCCCGAGGAGATGGTCGCCGACCCGCAGGTGCAGGCCCGCGACATGGTCGTCGAGGTCAAGCACCCGACCCTCGGCACCATCAAGGAGTTCGGCATCCCCATCAAGCTGTCGGCGACGCCCGGCACCGTGCGCACCGCGGCGCCGCACGCCGGCGAGCACACCGAAGCCGTCCTGCACGAGCTTGGGCTGACCGCCGAGGACATCAAGGCGCTGCGGGAGAAGAAGATCGTTTCCTGATCAGCGTTTCAACAGGTACGGCACGTCGGCAACGACAATGTTCTTGTGAAACAGGAGCGCGCCCTTGACCAGCAGGGCCGTCTGGTTGTGCAGCGCGTGCTGCCACCACCTCCGAGGAAGGAACTCCGGCAGGACTATCGTCACGATCTGATCGTCGCCGCGCGATTGAATCTGGTCGATGTACTCCAGCAATGGGCGCAGGATCGACCGATAGGGCGACGTCAGGACCACGAGGGGCACGCCCAGTCCCCAGGCGGCCCATCTCTCCTCGACTCTCAGCGTGCGTGCCGGGTCTGTCTCCACGTAGACGGCCCGCACAGCGGCGTCCGGCGCCGCGAGGGTCCTCGCGTACTGTACAGCCCGTACGACGCCGCGATGGACGTCGCCGACGAGCACCAGCACCGTGTGCTGGAACTTCGGCGGGCCCTCGAGACCTTCGAGCGACAGCTCATCGGCCACTCCTTCGTAGTGGCGATGCATCACCACGAACACGAGGACCAGCAGCGGGACGACCACGACCACGATCCAGGCGCCCTCCTTGAACTTCGTCACCGCCAGGGTCAGGAGGACGATGCCGGTCACGACGGCTCCAACGCCGTTGACGCACATCCGCCAGCGCCACCCCTTCTCCCGGAGCCGCAGCCAGCGGCGCACCATGCCGCTCTGGGAGAGCGTGAAGGAGATGAACACGCCGATTGCGTAGAGCGGTAGGAGCGCGTGGGTATCGCCCCCGAAGATCACGAGCAGGGCGATGGCGAAGCCGCTCAGGATCATGATGCCGTTCGAGAACACGAGCCGGTCGCCCTGGCTGGCGAGCTGTCTCGGCATGAAACGATCGCGCGCGAGGATCGACGAGAGGCGCGGGAAATCGGCGTATGACGTGTTGGCCGCCAGGAGCAGGATGAGCATGGTCGCAACCTGGACCGCGTAGTACGGGGGCCCGGTCCCAAACACGCGCCGGGCGATCTTCGAGACGACCGTCTCATCACCTCCCAGAATGATCCCGAAGTCGAAGGCGAGGTACGTGATCCCGAGGAACATGGCGATCGAGACGATGCCGAGCCAGGTCAGGACGATCTGAGCGTTGCGCCCCTCGGGCGCCTTCAGGGCCTGCACGCCGTTGGAGACGGCCTCGACGCCCGTCAGCGCCGTGCAGCCGGCGGAATAGGCCCTCAGTACCAGGAACAGTCCGATGCCCTCGAGCCCGGGGGGATGAGGCTCGTAGCGCGCCTCGGGCAGCCAGCCGAACGCCGCGGCGATGAGACCGTAGCCGACCATGCCGAGAATGCTGACGACGAAGAAATAGGTCGGCGCGGCGAACAGCCGGCCGGATTCGCGGACTCCTCGCAGGTTCGCCAGTGCGATCATGACGATCGCCGCGACGCACAGGGCGATTCGATACGGATGGAGCGCGGGGAGCGCCGACGTCACCGCGTCGATGCCGGCCGCGACCGACACGGACACCGTCAGGACGTAATCGATCAGCAGGGCCGCCGCGGCCGTCAACGCGGGAGACCGGCCGAGGTTGTCCTTGGCGACCAGGTAAGCGCCGCCTCCCTGAGGGTAGGCGTGGACCGTCTGGCGGTACGAGACGACGACGATCGCCAGCAGGAGGGCAATGCCGAGCGCGATCGGCAGCGAGTAGCTGAGGGCTGCGCTGCCGGCCAGGATCAGCACCAGGAGAATCTCTTCGGTCGCGTACGCCACCGACGACAGCGGGTCGGAGGCGAACACCGCCAGCGCCACCGCCCTGCCCAGCCGCTCGTGCCGCGCCTGGGACAGTGGCATCGGCACGCCGACCAGCAGCCGTTTCACACCGTCAAGTCGCATATGTCACCGGGACTCTAGCGCAGATCGGTCTCGCCCGGACTCGATCGAGGATATTTTTACGGCCCTTTAACAGGCTGAGCCCGCCTTTTTGCACCGCCGTGAGCCATGGGCGTGCCACGCTTCGGCCAGGAGGACTGAACCATGGACTTGCTCTACCTCGGGCTGGTGCTCGCGTTCTTCGGCGCGTCGCGCTGAGACTGGCCTAGGCCATGTGCGCCACCCGGACGTCGTCCGGAAAGACTCTGGCCCCTCGCTGGGGACGGCTTTACCTCCTGGCCACGCTCGCGTTGGGGCTGTCCGGGGCAGCCGAGACTGCGCTCCAGGCCCGGCCGTGGCACACGGTCATGGAGTCCGTCGTGGTCGGGGCCATCTTCGGCACGATGGCCGCCTGGGTACGCGCGAACCGGGCCGCGCTCGATCAGGCCGACTGCTGCGACTGTGCCGCGGACCGCGTCACCGTGCGCGTGCTTCATTCACGCTCGGCGGCGCGGTATGTCATGCGCGACCCAGAGCCTGGACCGCTCCGACTCTACCTGACCGGCCTCGGCGGGATCGATACCGGCGAGAGGGAGACGGCGGAATGCTCGGCCACGTCAGACCGGCCTTAGTGTCGCTGCTGCTCCTCACGGCGGTGACGGATGTGGCGTACCCTGTCCTGGTGACCGTCATCGCCCAGGTCGTCTTCCCCCACCAGGCGAACGGCTCCCTCATCGTGCGGGGCGGCAAACGGCAGAGCTCGACGCTGAACGGGCGGCAGATGGTCGAACGCCATAGGGAGGGGCGCGTGCTCGGCTTCCTCGGCGAGGCGCGGGTCAACGTGCTTGAGCTCAACCTGGCGCTGGACGCCAAGTAGCCGCGGGATCGAGCGCGGGCACCTCGATGAAGCGCCTGCTCGGATTCGGTCTCTGCGCGACGGCATTGGTCGCTGCGCTGGCGGGTCCCACGTCGGCCCAGACCTCGCTCGCCGAGCTCCGCGGCAGGCAGGCCGCACCGGAGGGCCAGCCTAAGACCCTCCTCGAGGAGATGTTCCTCTACGGCTACGTCGAGAACAGCTATGTGGTGAATCTCGGGCGCGCGAGCCCTCACAATGTCAACGACCTGCGCTTCTACGACCACGACACCGACTACTCGTGGAACGCGCTCGAGCTGTCCTTCAAGAAGGACCCGTCCGAGCGCTATCCGTGGGGCTTCGGGGTCGTCGCGACGGCGGGCATGGACTCCCAGAAGAACCACTCGCTGGGCATCTTCCGGGATCTCGACGACGGGGCGCCGTACTACCGAAACACGGCCAAGTACGATCTGGTGGAGGCCTACGGCTCGGTGCTGCTGCCGCTCGGCCGGGGGCTGACCGTCAAGGCGGGAAAATGGGGGACCCCGATCGGCTACGAGGTCTACGAGAATCCGAAGAACCTCAACTTCTCCCGCGATTTCCTCTACACCCTCGGCACCCCGTACACCCACACGGGCCTTCTGGTCACCTATCCCTTCGCCACGTGGCTCTCCGCGACCCTCGGCTTCACCAACGGGTGGGACAACTCCGACAATCCCAACGGCTACCTCAAGGCCATCGGGCAGGTCGCCTTCACGCCGTCCGACAAATTCTCGATCACGACCGCCTTCCACGTCGGCCCCGAGCAGCTTCGCGCGCAGATGACCGGGCACGTCAACCAGCGCTGGATCGTGGACACGACCGTCCTCTACACAGGCATCGACAAGCTGACGCTCGCCGTCAACTTCGACTTCGCGGGGGAGCAGAATGACCCGGTCCTGGTCCTGCTCGGCACGCGCAAGCACAACGCGTCGTCCTGGAGCGGCGCCGCGGGATATGCCGCCTACGACTGGACCCGGGCCCTCCGTACCGTGCTCCGTCTCGAATACTTCGCCGATCCGCAGGGCGTGCGGAACGGCATCACCGCGCCCGGGCACAATGTTGACTACTACTCGATCACGCCGATTCTCGCGGTCAAGATCTGGCGGGGGCTCGTCGGCAGGCTCGAGTACCGCCACGACCAGGCGAGCCGTGGGTCCTTCAGCCTCCAGCACTTCGGCACGACGCCCACCTCCCGGGCGCAGGACACGATCACGCTCGCCGCGCACTACGCGTTCTTTTGAGGACCGGAACCGCGTGCCCGCCAGCATCTGACTAGGCTACACTTGATCCGAGAGTCCGGAGGAGAGCTAAGTTGGCTGAGCGGCGACCCGATCCCGATGCCTTGCTCGCGCGCGCGCTCGAGGAGGAGACGCGGGCCTCCCGGGGCCGCCTGAAGCTCTTCTTCGGCGCAGCCGCCGGCGTCGGGAAGACCTACGCCATGCTCGAGGCCGCGCGCGCGCAGCGCGCCAGCGGCGTCGATATCGTCGCAGGCTACATCGAGGCCCATGGGCGCTCCGAGACCGAGGCGCTTCTCGAGGGCCTCGAGATCCTCCCGCCGCGCCTCGTCGACTACCGGGGCTCGACGCTGCGCGAGCTGGACCTGGACACGGCCCTGGCGCGCCGTCCCACCCTGATCCTGGTCGACGAGCTGGCGCATACCAACGCAGCAGGCTCACGCCACGTCAAGCGATGGCAGGACGTGCTCGAGCTGCTCGGTGCCGGCATCAACGTCTACAGCACCGTCAACGTCCAGCACGTCGAGAGCCTCAACGACGTCGTCGCCAGGATCACCGGCGTGCCCGTGCGGGAGACGGTGCCGGACTCGGTCTTCGAGCAGGCCGACGAGGTCGAGCTGATCGACCTACCGCCCGACGACCTCCTGCAGCGCTTCAAGGAGGGCAAGGTCTACGTGCCCGCCCAGGCGGAGGACGCGATCCGGCACTTCTTCCGGAAAGGCAACCTGATCGCCCTTCGCGAGCTTGCGCTCCGCTGCACGGCGGAGCGGGTGGACGCGCAGATGCGCGTCTACATGCGCGAGCATGCCATCGAGTCGGTGTGGCCCGCCGTCGAGCGCCTGCTCGTGTGCGTCGGCCCGAGCCCGTCGTCGGCCCGGCTGGTCCGGGCCGCGAAGCGGATCGCCGAGCGGCACGGCGCGCAATGGATCGTCGCCTATGTCGAGACGCCCGCCCAGCTCCACCTCCCGCCGGAGGCCCGGGATCGCGTGGTGCAGATGCTGCGGCTGGCTGAGCGGCTCGGCGCGGAGACCATCACGCTCAGCGGAGAACGGATGAGCGAGGAGATCCTCGCCTTCGCGCACACCCGCAACGTCACTAAGATCATCGTGGGCAAGCCGACCCGCTCTCTGTGGAAGAGGATCCTCATCGGCTCCATCGTCGATGCGCTCGTCGAGGGCAGCGGCGGCATCGATGTCTACGTCATCACCGGCGAGTCCGACGACGCCGCGCCGGCCGCGCCCGCCCGCCGGCGGGCCATCCCGACGGGCTGGCGGGCCTACGGCGGCGCCACCGCCGTCGTTGGGGCCGCGACCGGCGTGGCCTGGCTGATGTTCCCGCTCTCCGAGCTGTCCAACGTCATCATGGCGTATCTCCTCGGGATTGTCGCCGTCGCCATGCGCCGCGGCCGCGGCCCGTCACTCCTGGCGTCTGTCCTCAGCGTCGCCGCGTTCGATTTCTTCTTCGTGCCGCCCTACTACACGTTCGCCGTCGCCGATGTCCGGTACCTCTTCACGTTCGCGGTCATGCTGGCCCTCGGCCTCGTGATCAGCGGCCTGACTGTCCGAATCCGGGCGCAGGCGTCGTCCGCGCGCCACCGCGAGCAGCGGACGGCGGCGCTCTACGCCATGAGCCGGGAGCTGGCCGGCACGCCGGGCGTCGACGCGCTCCTGAACATCGCGCTCCGCCACATGGGAGACGTCTTTCACGGCCGGATCGTCGCCCTGTTGCCGGACAACACAGGATGTCTGGTCCGGCGGGGCGAGTCCCCCAATCAGTTCGACCTGGACACCAACGAGCTGGCTGTCGCGCGCTGGGTCGTCGATCACCGCCAGTCGGCCGGACTCGGCACGGGGACGCTGCCGGGCGCATCGGCGCTCTACCTGCCCCTGGTCGCCTCGCGGGGAGCCGTGGGCGCGCTCGGAGTCCAGCCCGCCGACCAGCACGCGTTCGAAACTCCGGAGCAGCTCCACCAGCTCGAGACCTTCGCCAACCAGACCGCGCTTGCCATCGAGCGCGCGCTTCTCGTCGAGGAGGCCGAGGACGCGCGGGTGCGGATCGAGAACGAGCGGCTGCGAAGCTCCTTGCTCAGCTCCGTGTCGCATGACCTCCGGACGCCGCTCGCCACCATTACGGGCGCCGCCACGACGATTCTGGAGAGCGGAGCACACCTGGACCACCGGACCCAGCAGGAGCTGCTCGAGTCGGTCCGGGACGAGGCCGACCGACTGAACCGGCTCGTCCAGAACCTGCTGGAGATGACGCGGCTCGAGTCGGGCGCCCTCCAGCTTCGCCGCGACTGGCACCCGCTCGAGGAGGTGGTCGGCGCGGCGCTTGGACGGCTGGCGAAGAGTCTCGGCACCCGAAGGGTCACGGTGAACATCCCGCCGGACCTGCCGCTCGTAGCGATCGACGACGTGCTCATCGAACAAGTCTTCGTCAACCTTCTCGAGAACTCCATCAAATACACGCCGCCGGATAGCGCGATCCGCATCCTCGTGAGCGCGACCGACCAGAGCGTCACCGTGGAGGTCGCGGATCACGGCCCAGGGCTTCCGAAGGGGCACGAGGCGCGCGTGTTCGAGAAATTCTACCGCGCGGCGTCGGACGGCCGGCGAGGCGCCGGGCTCGGCCTGGCGATCTGCCGCGGCGTCGTCACCGCGCACGACGGACGCATCTGGGCGCACAATCTCCCCGAAGGCGGCGTCGCATTTCTCTTCACCCTGCCTCTCACCGATGCGCCGCCGGCCTCGCTCCCCCCCGATGCCTGATCCAGTCGTCGTCCTTGTCGAGGACGAGCCGCAGATCCGCCGCTTCCTCAGGGCCACGCTGACGGGACAGGGCTACCGCCTCTTCGAGGCGCCGACGGGCACCGACGGCATCATCGAAGTGGGCTCACGCCAGCCGGATGTCGTCATCATCGACCTGGGATTGCCGGACATGGACGGCATCGAAGTCATCCGCCGGCTGCGCGAGTGGACCGCCGTGCCGATCATCGTCCTGTCGGCGCGGGGCCAGGAGCGGGACAAGGTCACGGCGCTGGACGCGGGCGCCGATGACTACGTCAGCAAGCCCTTCGGTGCCAGTGAGCTTCTGGCGCGCATCCGGGTGTCCCTTCGGCACGCCGCCGGGGCCTCCCACGAGGCCGACGAGGCGGCGTTCCGAGTCGGCGAGCTGCACGTGGATCTGCTCCGTCGGCACGTGGCCGTTGGCGCCGCGGAGGTGCGCCTGACACCGACCGAATACAAGCTCCTCACGACCCTTATCCGCCACGCGGGAAAGGTCGTCACACACCAGCAGCTCCTCCGCGAAGTGTGGGGACCGACGCACACCGACCAGGCCCACTACGTGCGCATCTACATGGCCCACCTTCGTCACAAGCTCGAGGCCGAGCCGGCCCGTCCCCGTTATTTCCTGACAGAACCGGGTGTCGGCTATCGGCTGGCAGTCGACTGAGGCGCCTCAGCAGTGCGGGGCTTCCCGCTACCGCATGTTCCCGGTATGGCCGAGCGAGTAGCGACCCGGCTGGGGCCAGACCGTCAGGCCGTGGGGCTCCTTGCCGACGGCAATCTTCCGCACTTCGCCCGACGTGGTGTCGATCGCGTAGACGACATCGTCGTACCGGCCTGAGAGCCACAAGACCTTTCCGTCCGCGCTCACATTGCCCATGTCCGGGCTTCCCCCGCCGGGTATGGACCACGTGGCCACGATGTTCCGGGTGGCGAAGTCGACGACGGACACGCTCCCCTTCCCGTGCGGCTTGCCGCGGATATGGTTCGAGCCGCGGTTGGCGACGTAAAGCTTCGTGCCGTCGCGGCTGGGGTACAGCCCATGCGTGCCGATTCCGGTCGGGATGAAGCCGATCTCCTTGAAACTGTCGCCGTCTACCACAAAGACGCCGTCCGCCTTCATGTCGGCTACATAGAAGGTCTTCCCGTCCGGGGACACGCGGATGTCCTGCGGCATGCCGCCCCTCGAGAGCTTGAGATAGCCGAAGACCTTGCGCCCGACCAGGTCGATCTTCGCCAGGCTGCCCTGGAACTCGCAGGTGAAGATGACGAAGTGGCCGTCGATGGAGAAATCCGCGTGGTTGATCCCGCCGCACTGCGGCACCGGGAGCGAGGCCTGCAGGGCCATGGTATGGGGATCGCGGAAGTCGAGCCGCTTGAGCGCCTCCGCGACCACGATGGCCGAGCGCCCGTCGGGCGAGAAGTACATGTTGTAGGGGTCGTCGACGGCGATCGACTTGCCCGGCTTGCCGGTCGCCGGGTCGATCGGCGTCAGGCTCCCGTCGGTGCGCCCTTCGGCGTTGTTGGTGACCCAGAGCGTCTTGAGGTCATACGACGGCACGATGTGCTGCGGGTTGATGCCCACCCGGAACCGGTCGACCACCTTGAGCGTCGCCGGATCGATCACGTAGACGTCATTGGATTTGAGATTCGGGACATAGACTCGCGGCAGCGCGTTCGAGACGGCGGCGCTCAGCTTCTCCGGCCGCGTCTCGCTGTAGAGGTTCTTGCGATCGGCCACCGGGGGCATGCCGGGAATCGTCTCGATGGGACGGGTGCCCTGCTGAGCGGCGGCGGGAAAAACCGAAAGACCTACCGCTACCGCCAGTCCGAGTGTGAGACCCGCACGCGCGACGGCACGACGTCGAGCGCGATTCGCAATCCGCACGGAAGCCTCCCGGGAATGAGGTTGTGCCACGTCAGCGACGGGCGATCGACTTCCTGACAGCGTCTGCCGTCCTGGTCACGATCATCTCGACGCCGAGCTGGCCCAATTCGGCGTTGGCCCGGGTGGGATCGCCCGACACCCCGCTCGCCTCCTGCGGCCCGGGAGCCGGCCGCAGGCGATCCGAGCGCACCATGCGCGGATCGACGGCCAGCATCAAGGATGTATCGGCGAGCCCGGCGTGGCTGCCCACCTCATCCTCCCGGTAGCCGCGCGCCCTGAGCAGGCGCGGAAACTCCACGTCGGCCGCCCGGTAGTATTCCTCGATCGAGTGGACCCGGACGGAGGTCGCGGCCCACTCTCGATTCAGCCGGCCGGCGACTGTCTTCTGGTCCGCCTGGGTGCCTCCGTGGTCGCCAAGGAAGACGATGTCACGGAAGCCGTGGGCCTTGAAGCTCCGCGCCGCGTACTCGAGGACCTTCCGGAAGGTCTCGTCCGGAATGGTCACCGTGCCGGGGAACCGCATGTGTCCCGTGGCAGGGCTGAGGCCTCCCTCCGGGACATACCCGATGACCGGCGCCACGAGCGTGCTGCCGAGCGCGCGCGCGATCTTCTCCGACAGAACCTTCACCCGCGCGTTGTGCTTGCCGAGCGTCATGTGGGGGCCGTTCTGCTCCGTGCCGCCGACGGGCACGATGATCGTCGTGCTCTTGGCCCCGATCAGGTCACGGAGTTCCGTCCAGGTCAATTCATCGAGGAGCACGGTATCAGGCGTCTGGGCGCACACGGGACCCGCGCAGATCAGCACCAGGCACACGGCCGCCGCCAGCGCTTTCGATCTCATCGCCACAGCCTAGGTTCGCCCTCGCGTCAAGTCAAGCAACGCCGGGTAGCAACGCCGGGTAGCAACGCCGGGTAGCCTTGACTGGGCCCGGCCCGGCTGTTAGCGTGCCCGCGTGACGACTTTCAGCGCTCCCCTGCTCGAGCGGACCTATTCCACGGCCGATGTGGTGGAGCAGCGCGCCCGCATCCGGGCCAAGGTGGTGCCCACGCGCGGCGAGCACGGGCTCGACATCGGCTGCGGCCCCGGCCTCCTGGCCTGCGAGCTGGCGCGCGACATCGGCCCAACGGGCCGGATGGCCGGCATCGACACCAGCCCCGACATGGTCACCATGTCGGGCGAGCGCGCGCGCCGCTCGGCGCTGGCCGGGCGCACGGAGTTCGCCGTCGGCGACGCGGTGGAGCTCCACTTCCCCGCGCAGAACTTCGACTTCGTGACCGCGGTCCAGGTCTACGAGCACGTCGCCGACCTGCCGCGGGCTCTCAGCGAGGCGTACCGCGTGCTGAGACCGGGTGGGCGCCTCATCGTGATGGACAGCGACTGGGACTCATGCGTCTGGCAAGCGGATGACGGCGACCGGCACGCACGCGTGCTGCGGGCGTGGGAGGCGCAGTTCGTCCACCCGCACCTGCCCGCGCTGCTGCCGCGGCTCCTGGGCCAGGCCGGCTTCGCGTTCAAGAGCCTCTCCGTGGTGCCGATGGTCAACCTCCACTCGGACGACACGACCTATAGCGGCAGTCTGATCGACGTGGTCGCGCGCTTCGTGAGCCGCACATCGGGCATTCCCGAGGACGTGGCGCAGGCCTGGGCGGACGATGTCCGAGGGCAGGATCTCCACGGGCGCTATTTCTTCAGCCTCTCGCGCTTTCTCTTCCTGGCCGAGCGGCCGATGACGGGAGGCTAGGCGGTGCGCATCGAAGTGGACCTGGTCCAGGAGGAGGGCGGCCTCTTTCGCGCCACGGCCGTCGCCTACCCGCGCGTCACCGTTACCGGGCGCATTGAGAAGGAGGCGCTTGGCCTGCTCGTCCAGGCGATGGAGAAACACATGAAGGAGGAGGCCCGGAAGGCCGCTTCCGGCTCATGAGCGATCGCGGTGGGGCGCTAGGCGATCTGCGCGTCGTGGACTGCTCGCGCCTCATCGCCGGCGGTGTGCTGGCCACGATGCTGGCCGACCTCGGCGCGGACGTCATCAAGGTCGAGAACCCCAAGGGCGGCGACCCGCTGCGCACCTGGTCCAAGTCGCTCGGCGAGCTGTGGTGGAAGGTCTACGCGCGCGGGAAGCGCGCGATCACGCTCAACCTGACCAAGCCCGAAGGCCAGGCCCTCCTCCGCCGCCTCGTCACAACCGCCGACGTCTTGATCGAGAACTACGTCCCCGGCACGTTCGAGAAGTGGGGGCTCGGCTGGGACGCGCTCTCGAAGGAGAACCCGCGCCTCGTCATGGTGCGCGTCTCCGGCTGGGGACAGGACGGCCCCTACCGCGACCGGCCGGGCTTCGGCACCATGGTCGAGGCCATGTCGGGCTTCGCCGCGACGACGGGCCCCGCGGAGTCGCCCACCCTGCCCTCCTTCCCCATGGCCGACATGGTCGCCGCGCAGGCGGGCGCCGTCGCGGTGCTCGCGGCGCTCCGCCACCGCGACCGCGTCTCGGGACGCGGGCAGATGATCGACGTGCCGCTCTACGAGCCGCTGCTGGCCATCCTCGGCCCGAACGCGCTCGAGTACCGCGCGCATGGAATCGTCCGCGAGCGCATCGGCAACCGCTCCCACAACGCGAGCCCGCGCGGCACGTACAAGACGCGGGAAGGGAAATGGGTCGCGCTCTCCGCCTCGACTCCCGCCTCGGCGGACGCCATGTTCAAGGCGCTCGGCATCGGGCACCTCCTGGCGGACCCGCGCTTCGCCACCAACGACGCGCGCATCGCCAACGGCGAAGCCGTCGACCAGGCGATCGCCGAGGCCATCGGCAGGCGCTCGCGCGAAGAAATCGTCCGGCTCTTCGAGACCGAGGGCCTGACCGCGGCGCCCGTCTACGACATCGCCGACATCATGGAAGACCCGCACTTCAAGGCGCGGCGCACCTTCGTGGAGCTGCCCGACCCGGAGCTCGGCACAGTCACCATGAGCGCGCCCACGCCGCGCCTGTCCGAGACGCCGGGCTCCATCCGCTGGGCGGGCCCGGCGCTGGGCGCCCACAACCGCGAGGTCTTTGCTCACGAGCTGGGCCTCTCCGACCACGAGATCGAGAAGCTGAAGGCCAACGGAATCATCTGACGTCGAGCCCGTATGGCGAGCCGGAGTGCTAGCATGAGGCCCATGCGGCCGAAGGCAGGCCCCAATCCCTTTCTCGACGCGACGGCGGGCCAGATGCTGGCGCGCGTCGCCGCCCGTTTCCCAGACCGCGAGGCCATCGTCGCGGCAGACCGGCGCATCACGTACAAGGACTTTCTGCGCGAGAGCGAGCGCGTCGCGCGCGGGCTACTCGCGCTCGGCATCGCGAAGGACGACAAGGTCGCCCTGTGGCTGCCCAACCGCCCGGCCTGGCTCGCCGTCCAGCAGGCCTGCGCGATGATCGGGGCCGTCGCGGTCGCGCTCAACACGCGGTACAAGGCGCACGAGCTCGCGTACATCCTCGGCCAGTCGGATGCGACGACGCTGATCCTGGCTGATCACCTCGGGCCGGTAGATTTCCTCGAGACGCTGAACGAAGTGCTGCCGGGCCTGCGCAACGGCGAGCCGGGCGAGCTCGCGCTGCCCGAATTCCCGAAGCTCACGCGCGTGATCGTTGACGCTGAGGATCCCTACCCAGGCTGTCTGCGCCTCAGCGACGTCGTCGAGGCAGGTGACGAGCCCGAGTGGCAGGCCGCACTCGAGCGGACGCGCGCGAACGTGACACCGGACGACCCGTGGACCATTCTCTACACCTCGGGCACGACATCGTTCCCGAAGGGCGCGGTCATCAGCCACCGGAACGCGGTGCCTCACGGCTGGTACGCGGGCGAGGCGCTCCGCGTTACGGAAGGCGACCGCGTGCTCCACGCGCTCCCGATGACGGGCACCTGGGGCGGTCTCTGCATCCCCCTCTCGACCTTCTCCCACGGCGCCTGCCTCGTGGTCATGGAGAGCTTCGACGCGGGCGTCGTGCTCCACCTCATCGAGCGCGAGGGCATCACGATCTGGAACGCCGTCGACGCCATGGCTATCGCAGTGCTGGACCACCCGGACCTGGCGCGCCGCAAGCACTCGACGCTCCGCACGGGCGGCTTCGGCATGACGGGCGGCGGGCGCGACGGGCTCTTCGAGGACATCGTTCGCACACTCGGGGTGCCGCAGGCCTACGAGCCCTACGGCATGACGGAGCTGAACGCGCTCTCCATGCTCCACGACCTCGACGAGAGCGACGTATCCCGCGCGCTGCCCGGCGTCTGGCCCGCCGACGGGCTCGAGGTGCGCGTCGTGGATCCCGAGACGGGCGATGACATGCCCGTTGACCGCGAGGGCGAGCTCTGGTTCCGCGGTCGGCTCGTCACGCGCGGCTACTACAAAAAGCCCGAGGAGACAGCCAAGGCCTTCACCGCCGACGGCTGGTTCAAGTCAGGCGACCTCGCGGTGCGCGACGCCGAGGGGCGCACCGTCTTCAAGGGGCGCCTGCGCGAGGTGCTGCGAATCAGCCACTTCATGGTGGCGCCGGCGGAGATCGAGGCGTTCATCATGACGCACCCGACGGTGTCACAGGCCTTCGTGATCGGCGTGCCCGACCCGAAGCTCAACGAAGCCGCCGTCGCCTACATCATCCCCAAGCCCGGCGAGCTCCTGACCGAAGCCGACATCATCGCCCACTGCAAGGGCAAGATCGCCTCCTACAAAATCCCCCGCCACGTCCGCATCGTCGCCGACGTCCCCCGCACCCCAGGCCCCCACGGCGACAAAGTCCAAAAAACGAAGCTCCGCGAAATCTTCCTCGCCGAGCAGAAGTAGGCCCCTCACCCTACCCTCTCCCCAGAGGGGAGAGGGGTCGAGAAGGGTTGAAGCACACGAAGCGCTCGCGTATGCTTCGGGGGCACCGCAGCCCAGCGCCGAGACAAGGAGACCCACCGTGAAGCTCGACATCGGCATGCTCACCCACGACCTCAAGACCCTCCCCGACTACGCCCGCAAGGTCGAAGCCATGGGCTACGACTGCCTCTGGTCGGCGGAGACCCAGCACGACCCCTTCCTGCCGCTGGCCGTCGCCGCCACCGTCACCTCCACGATCACGCTCGGCACCAACATCGCCACAGTCTTCTCGCGCAGTCCCATGATCACGGCCATGATCGCCTGGGACCTCCAGAAGGCCTCGGGCGGCCGCTTCATGCTTGGGCTCGGCAGCCAGGTCAAAGCGCACAACGAGCGGCGCTTCTCCGTCAAGTTCGAATCCCCCGGGCCCAAGATGGCCGAGGCCGTCCGCGCCATCCGGGCCATCTGGGACTGCTGGCAGAACGGCACGAAGTTAGCTTTCAAGGGCCAGTTCTACACCTTCGACGTGATGACGCCCTTCTTCAACCCGGGCCCCATCGAGCACCCGAAAATCCCGATCATGATCGCCGCGGTCAACGCCTACATGTGCGGCGTGGCAGGCGAGTTCTGCGACGGCATGCACGTGCATCCGTTCAACAGCCCCAAGTATCTGCGGGAGGTCGTGCACCCCACGGTTGAAGCGGGCCTGAAGAAGTCCGGGCGCGCGCGGAAGGACTTCACCTACGCGACCGCCACCTTCGTCGTCGTTGGCGACAATTCGAGCGAACGGAACGAACAGGCCCAGATGGTCAAGCAGCAGATCGCCTTCTACGCGTCTACGCGCACCTATCAGCCGGTCCTCGATGTCCACGGCTGGGGCGGCCTGACGGCGCAGCTACACAAGAAGAGCGTCGAGGGGGACTGGAAGGGCATGGCCGAGCTCATCACCGACGAAATGCTGGACACCTATGCGGTGACGGCGACCTACGACAACCTCCACGACAAGATCATGGAGCGCTACAAGGGACTGCTCGACCGCACGTCTCTCTACCAGCCCTACCAGCCCAACGTCGGTGACCCGCGGCTTCCCGCGCTGGTCAAGCAGTTCAACGGTTAGGCGCGCGCGATGACGAGCAAGGTGCAGGTTGAGATCAAGGCGCCCGTCGCCACCATCACGCTGAACAAGCCGGAGCGGCTGAACGCGCTCGACATCGAGGTCTGGGAGGGCATACGCGACGCGGCCGAAGCGGTCGACGGGGCGGCGGGCGTGCGCGCCGTCATCCTCCAGGGCGCGGGCGGGGCTTTCTGCGCGGGGCTCGACGTCAAGGCGGGCTCGACGCTCGGCGCGGTCTACGAGGCGCCGCCGGCCGTCGCCATGCAGCAGATCCGCGCACACATCGAGCACCTCCAGGAGTGCTTCACGCGCCTCGAGCGCGTCCGCGTGCCCGTGATCGCCGCCATAGAGCGCGTCTGCATGGGCGCGGGCATGGAGCTTGCGCTCTGCTGCGACATCCGGATCGCCGCCGAGGGCACGCTGTTCTCCATCCCTGAAGTCCAGCTCGGCATCATCCCCGACATGGGCGGCACCCAGCGGCTGCCGCGCACGATCGGCGTCGGCATGGCCAAGGAGCTGATCTACTCCGCCCGGCGCTTCGACGCGGCCGAGGCGCTCAGGATCGGCTTCGTGAACCACGTCTACCCGGCCGGGGAGATCGGGACGCGGGCGGCGGAGCTGGCCGCGGAGATCGCGGCCAACGGGCCGCTGGCGGTGCAGGCGGCCAAGCAGTCCATTGACGGAACCTACTGGCGCGAGCGCGAGGCCTGGCTTCTCTGGGAAGCCGAGCGGGCCGTCGGCCCCCTGCTGTCCGAGGACCGCAAGGCAGGCATGCGGGCCGCGGCAGAGCGCAAGCGCGCCGATTTCCAAGGCAAGTAAGCCCAACCGGAGGCCTTCATGGCTGATCTTTTCGACCTGGGCGTCAAGCCGCCGCTCGGCCTAGTGCCGGCGCGGATGCACGCGTACCTCGTCCGGCAGAACCGCTTCGGCCAGCCGCGGGAGGCCTGGAAGCGCGAGGTCATTCCCACGCCCACGATCGGCCCCGACGAGGTGCTGATCTACGTGATGGCCTCCGGCATCAACTTCAACAACGTCTGGGCCGCCCTCGGCCAGCCGCTCGACGTCATTGCCGAGCGACAGAAGCTGGGCGAGCCCGAGGACTTCCACGCGGGCGGCAGCGACTGCTCGGGCATCGTCTGGGCCGTGGGTAAAGCTGTGAAGAGCGTCAAGGTCGGCGACGAGGTCATCGTTCACAGCGGCTGGTGGCGTCCCGACGACCCGTGGGTGCTGTCCGGCAAGGACCCGATGCTGGCCGAGAGCACGCGCATCTGGGGCTACCAGACCAACTACGGCAGCTACTGCCAGTTCGCGCGCGCCCAGGCGCATCAATGCGTCCCGAAGCCGAAACGCCTCAGCTGGGAAGCCGCGGGCTGCTTCCTCCTCTGCGCCTCGACGGCGTACCGGATGCTCATGGGCTGGGAGCCTCACACCGTGGAGCGCGGCGACGTGGTGCTGGTCTGGGGAGCGACGGGCGGGCTCGGCAGCATGGCGCTCGAGATCACGCGGGCCCAGGGCGGGCGGGCCGTCGCCGTCGTCTCCGACGAAGCGAAGCGCAAGTTCTGCGCTGAGCACGGCGCCGCCGGCGTCATCAACCGGACGCAGTTCGACCACTGGGGGCCCATGCCCGACACGAAGGACGCCAAGGCCTACGGCACGTGGGCCAAGGGCGCGCGCGCCTTCGGCAAGGCCATCTGGGACGCGCTCGGGGAGAAGGTGAGCCCGCGCATCGTCTTCGAGCATCCGGGCGAGGCGACGCTGCCGACTTCCGAATTCGTCTGCGCCACGGGCGGCATGATCGTGATCTGCGCCGGCACCACCGGTTACAACGTCACGCTCGACCTGCGCTATCACTGGATGCGGCAGAAGCGCTTCCAGGGCAGCCATCTCTCGAACGACCAGCAGGCCGCGGCCGTCACCAGGCTCGTTGCGGAGGGCAAGGTGGATCCGTGTCTCTCGCAGACCTACGTCTTCGACGACATCGCCCTTTGCCACCAGCTCATGCTCGAGAACAAGCACCCGTACGGCAACATGGGCGTGCTGGTCAACGCGCCCGGGCCCGGGCTCGGCGCCTCCTAGGAGGGAGCTCCATGCCGGCGGATACCGCGACGGCGCAGTTCAACAACGTGGCGCGCTACGAGGCGCTGATGGACGTGGCGCGCAACCGGATGACCAACCGCGCCTTCGCGCCCTGGGACATCCCGCGCGAGCACTTCGAGATGATCCTGGAGGCCGCGCGGCATGCGCCCTCTGGCGCCAACGCCCAGCCGTGGCACTACATCGTCGTGACGGATGCCGACGTCAAGCAGACGATCGGCCAGTGCTTCGTGGACGAGCAGCAGCACCGGGCCAAGCTCCGCATGGGCTTCCCCACGCCGAACTACAACGGCGTGAAGACCGCGCCCGGTCTCATCGTCATCGTGGCCGACTTCCGCTTCATCAAGGCGTTTCCGGTGCTGAACGACGGCTCGGAGCTCGACCGCCTCTACAAGCAGAACGCCGAGCGCATCCTGCTTCAGTCGGTGGCGGCCTCGACGATGTCCGCCCACCTGGCCGCCGCGGCGCTGGGCTACGCCGTGTGGTGGATCACGGCCATCGGGCAGGAGGACATCCAGAGCCGGATCAAGCCGCTCCTGGGCGTGCCCGACGAGCTCGCCGTCATCGACGTCATGTGCTTCGGCCCGCCGCTCAAGCCCTCCTACAAGCGCTGGAAGAAACGCCTCGACCAGATCATGAGCTGGGACCGCTTCAACCCGGAGCACTCCATGACCGACGCCCAGATCGACGAGTGGGTCAAGACCACCCGCCACAAGGTCATGTACAAGGACGAGTCGAAGATCGACTGACGCTCGCCAGGTCCACGATCTCCATGATCATGGGCCGACTTTCAACATGCCGGTCGGCGCAAG
>DASYVT010000093.1 GCA_035936835.1 Candidatus Methylomirabilota bacterium
GGCGTCCTCAACGTCGCGGGTTACTCCGACGGGCTGCTCCACATGCTCTCGCACGCCGTGCGCGAGGGCTTCGTCCGCCCCGACTACTTTGCCCTCCTGCTCTTTGCCGATACGCCCGAGGGAATGCTCGACCGCTTTGCCGCCTGGCAGCCGCCGGCGCTTCCCCGCGCCTGGCTCGCACCGTCCCAGACCTGAAGCGTCCTAGAAAGAAATGCTCCGGAAGTCACGCCGCTCGTAGTTCGACGCTGAAGCCGAGATCGTGCAGGCGCGCAACCAAGCGTTTCGCGAGCTTCGCCTTGTCCCGGCGGTCGAAATGGTCAGCGCCGAGGTCCCGGTAATCGACGCTGTCCTTGAGCATGTAGTAGGCGGCCGTGAGCATCGAAGCCGCGACCGCGATGATGGCCTTTTTGGGCCCCCGGCGACTCTTGAGGCGGAGGAACTGGGCGCGGAGGTAGCCGTCCTTCTTGCGGGCGGCGGCCCACGCGCCTTGGACGAGGGTGGTCTTCAGCCAGGGGTTGCTGGGGCGCGTGCGGGTGGACCGGCGCTTGCCGGCACTCTCGTCGAGGCGCGGACAGAGCCCGGCCCAGGAGATGAGATGGCCGGCCGTGGGAAAGCGGGTCATATCGAAGCCGATCTCGGCGACGATGACGCGGGCGACGGTCTCGCTCACGCCGGGCATGGTGATCAGGCGGTCGACGGCCGCGCGAAAGGGGGCGAGGGCATTCCCCAGACGCGCCTCCACCTCCGCCACCGCCGCTTCGAGCGTGGCAATCTGGGCAAGATGCAGCTGCAGCAGGAAGCGGTGGTGGGCCGTGACGCGTCCGTGCAGGGCGGCGACGAGGTCCGCCCGCGAGGCCTTGATGCGGCCGCGGGCCAACTCGGCCAAGCGTTCCGGATCCGTCTCGCCGGCGACCAGGGCCTGCAGGATGGCGCGGCCGCTCACGCCCAGGATGTCGCTGAGGGTCCCGGTCAGCTTGAGGTTGGCGGTCTCCAAGGTCTTCTGGATGCGCAGGGTGTGTTGCGTGATCTCGCGCACGAGTTGTTTGCGCGTGCGGGTGAGATCGCGCAGCTCCTGAATGGGGGCGGGCGGTACGAAGCTCCCCCTGATGAGCCCATGGGCCAGCAGGTCGGCGATCCAAGTGGCGTCGTTGACATCGCTCTTGCGGCCGGGGATGTTCCGAATGTGCATGGCGTTGGCGAGGATCAATTCCATGCTCCCGTCGAGCACGTGCCAGACGGGCTTCCAGTACACGCCGGTCGATTCCATCGCGACGTGGGTGCAGCCGTGGGCGGTCAGCCAGTCGCTCAGCGCCACCAACTCCTGGGTAGTGGTACCGAACGTCCGCACGTCGTGCGTGATGGCCGCGCCCGTCACCCCGCGGGCGCAGGCGACCACGGTGTGTTGATGCACATCGAGACCCGCGCACTGGGGATGCATGAGCTCCATGACGACCTCCTCCTGGGTAGGGTCGCGTCGGCGAGGAGCCCGCGTCAGCGAAGTCTAGAAAGCGCGCTCTCCGGCGCGGCGCCGGTGGCGGCAGTACGGGGTGCTCGCGGGGCTCCGGGTCCAACTAGCCTACGGGCTCTGCGCACCATTGACAGACCGACCTCGGTGCCGGCACGTGCCGTGAGGCTATCGCATTTCATGCGCCGCGGGTCCGCGTAGCGGGTGGAAAACTAGCCTGGATTATTCATGAGCGGGGCCGGGGGTGTGCCGGCGACATCCGCAGCTGAGGTGAGGGTGGTGGGCCCGGGGTGGACGGCCTCCTGTCCTCGCCGAGGCGGCTGCGGATGTCGGCCGTCCACCCCGGCCCACCGCCCTCACCTCAGCGAGGACAGGAGGCGGCACACCCCCGGCCCCGCTCATGAATAATCCAGGCTAGCGGCGCCTGATTACCTCACGCCGGCGAATTCGT
>DASYVT010000094.1 GCA_035936835.1 Candidatus Methylomirabilota bacterium
TATACCTGGAAGGCGGCAGGCCGCGCTTCGCCTATGGGACGATGGGAGGCGACGGGCAGCCCCAGACGCAGGCCGCGCTGCTCACGCGCCGCCTCGACCGGGGGCTCGGCCCCCAGGCGTGCGTGGAGGCGCCGCGCTGGCTCTACGGGCGGACGTGGGGCGCGCCCTCGCGCTTCCTCAATCTCGAAGGCAGGTACGGCGCCGATCTGGCGCGCGATCTCGCGGCCCGCGGCCACGACATCAAGATGGGCGGCGACTGGGACGATCTCTTCGGCCACGCGCAGTGCATATGGCTCGACCCGGATGGCGGCCTCGCCGGCGGCTCGGACCCGCGCGCCGACGGCGCCGCGCTCGGATTCTGACGGAGGGCACCTCATGGACCGACTGCGGACCTCGCTCTGCGATCTCCTCAAGATCGAGTATCCGATTCTTCAGTCCGGCATGGGCTCGGTCGCCGGCCCGGAGCTCGTCGCCGAGGTCTCGCGAGCCGGCGGGCTCGGCATCCTGGCGGGGCTCAGGCTCTCCGCCGCGGAGCTCCGCAAGGGCATCCGGCGCGTGCGTGAGCTGACCGACCACCCCTTTGGCGTCAACCTCTGGCTTCACACGCAGATCCGTCCCCCGGTCGATCCGGCCGCCCTGTCCGAAGAATCGGTCCGCCGCGTTCAGGGGGCGCTCAACACGTTCCGCGCTCAGCTGGGCATCCCGACCACGACGGGGCGTCCGGGCCCCGTGCCCGACGTGATCGACGAGGCCTTCGAGGTCATCCTCGAGGAGCGGGTGCCGGTGTGGAGCATCGGGCTCGGCAACCCGGGACGCGAGATGGTCGCCCGCTGCCGCGAGCGGGGCGTCAAGGTCATCGCCATGGTGGCGACGGTGGACGACGCCCGCGCCGTGGCGGCCTCGGGCGTGGACGCGGTCGTCGCGCAGGGCAGCGAGGCGGGCGGCCACCGCTCGACCTGGGTCAAGCCCGCCTCGCGGGAAGCGGCCCAGGTGGGCGCCATGGCGCTCATTCCCCAGATCGTGGACGCCGTGGATCTCCCCGTCATCGCCGCGGGCGGCATCGCCGACGGCCGCGGCATCGTCGCGGCGCTCGCGCTGGGAGCGGTCGGCGCGCTGCTCGGGACCCGCTTCGTGGCGACGCGTGACTCGGCGGCCGCCGAGTTCTGGAAAAAAGCGCTCCTCGAACAGGGCAGCGACGCGACCACGGTAACGGACGCCTTCACCGGGCTCTACGCGCGCACGCTCAGGAACGCGTTCACCGATGGGTACGCGGCCTCGGACGCGCCTGTCCTGCCGGCCCTGCTCCAGTTGAACGCGGCGCAAGACATCTTTGCCGCCGCGACCCAGCAGCAGAACCGCGAGTACTCTCCCATGCACGCGGGGCAGAGCGTCGGCATGATCCACGATCTGCCGGGCGCCTCGGAGGTCGTGGAGACCCTGGTGCGCGAGGCGCGTGCGGCCCTGCGGGCGCTGGGCGAACGGGTCCAGCTGGGGTGAGCGCGGCCCGCCGCTCCATGGTCTTCTACGACGGCGGGTGCGGGCTCTGCCACCGCACCGTCCGCTTCGCGATCGCGCGCGACCGGGACGGCTCCCGCTTCCGCTTCGCCGCGCTCGGCAGCGAGGCCTTCCGCCGCCTCGTGCCCGAGGCTGTGCGGGCGGGGCTGCCGGACAGCATCGTGGTCCTCACCGCCGACGGCACGCTCCTCGCGCGGAGCGCGGCCGTGATCCACATCCTGGAGCGAATCGGCTGGCCGTGGCGGCTACTGGGAGGACTCCTCGCGCTGGTGCCGAAGGGGATCCGGGACCTCGGTTACGACGGGATCGCGCGCGTGCGCTACCGGCTCTTCAGAAGACCAACAGATACCTGCCCCGTCACCCCACCCGAGCTGCGGGCGCGATTTGAGGACTGACGCGGGTTAGCTGCCGCTGAGAAGAGCCTTGTACATCTCCTGACCCACTGCCGAGATATCTGTGCGCGTCTCGAGGGGCAGCCCCGCATTGGCCCATGCCCCAAGCCCGCCCTTCAGGATCTTGACGTCCTTGAACCCCAGCTTCCTCAGGTCGCGCGCCATACTGGCGCTCGTGTGCTCGTCCATTCAGGTGCAGTAGGCGACCACCGGGCGCGTCATATCGAGGTCAAGGCTGGTTGCCCCGCCGCTCTTGAGGTCCTCGGGGGAGAGCCTGATCGAGCCATGGATCTTGATAGGATTCTGGTCGTACTGCTTTTGCTGGCGCGTGTCGAGGAGGACCGGCTCCTTGCCGCTCTCGAAAAGCTTGATGACCTCGGAGGGCCCCACGCGGTAGCGGTTCTTCTGCCAGCGGAGGCCGACCTGCGCCCCGTAGCCGCCGGCGGAGAGCAGGGTCACGCCGATGGTGACCCAGAACCACGGGAAGGGCTTGGGCGGCGGGTTCTTCACCTTCTCAGCCGCCTCGCCGAGCATGCGCTTCACATCCACGAGCCCGGGCTGGATCTTGTCCGCGTCCTCGAACTTCCGCTTGGCGCCCTTCCAGTCCTCGGTGAAGAAGTCGTGGAGCCCGGCGAACCACACCTGGTTGAACTTGCCCGGCTGGTTGAGCTTGACCGGCGTGCCGGCGACGAAGTTCTTCACCGTCTGGGCCGGAATGGCGAAGTTGAAGCCCTGGACGATGCTGCCCTCGGCTCCGGGCGCGACCGACACGAAGGTGAGGACGCCGACCAACTCGGCCTTGGCGTTGATGGCGGGCCCGCCCGAGTTGCCCCAGGCGGCTGACGCGTCGGTCTGGATGAACGGACGGTCGGCCTTGTCCTTCTTCAAGCCCGAGACGGCGCCAGTGGTCACCGAGGCGTCGAGGCTGGCGGACTCGTTCAGCAGCTCGTGCGTGAGGACCACCGCAGGGTATCCCAGGATGCGGATCGGATTGCCGATCTGGACCGTCGAGTCGGCCAGCGCCAGCACTGGGTAGTTACCGTCGGGCACCTTGAGGAGCGCGAGGTCACGGCCAGACGGGGCGCCGACCTCCGCGCTGGCAGGCGGAGCGTACTTCCTCACCTCCGCCTTGAGCCGCATGCCGCTCGAGAGCTTGACGGAGACCTGCGGGTTGATCGTCACCTTGACCGTGGGCAGGACCTTGTCGAGCAGGCGACGCTTGAGCCTGTCCTCGTCCTCGGGCTTGTCACCCGGCAGGAGCCCCGCCGACTTGAGTGCGGCTCCCAGGCAGGCCGTCGTCACCGCGCGCTGGGCCATCTGGTTCACGAGCCAGCGCGGCGTCTCGTGGGCGGGTTGGACGACGTGGCCGTTGGTGATGACCCAGCCGGTCGGGTCGATGAACCAACCCGTTCCGGTCTCGCGGAAGGCCGCCGGCTTGACGGTCTCGGAACCGCCGCCACAGTTGAGGGTTACTTCCGCGGAGACCTCGGAGATGATGAGGACCGTGGCGGGCTTGGCGCGGAGGTTGGTTTCCTCGACGGACAGCCCCTGCTGGGCATGGGCGGGGAGCGCCCCGCCCGCCCCGATCAGGAGGCCCAAGGCCAGCGAGAAAGTGAATCGGCGTATCATAGGCGTACCGCTGGCTATTCTATACCAAGAGGGAAGCGCATGAGCCGTCCGAGTGGAGAAACTCCCAGCCGAACGTTCAAAGCGGGCGACGTCATATTCAAGGAAGGCGACGACGCCAAGAGCGAGGCCTTCCTGGTCCACGAGGGCAAGGTCGAGATCAGGAAGAACCTGGGCGGAAAGGACACGCTCCTCCGCGTGCAGGGCAAGGGCGAGCTGCTGGGAGAGCTGGCGCTGTTCAGGAACGCCCCCCGCTCCGCCACGGCCATCGCGGCCGAACCCGTCACGCTCCTGCTCATCCCCGCCAACCGGCTCGAGGCCCTGGTGCGGACCAACCCCGCGCTGGCCATGGCGATCATCAAGGATCTTTCGGGGCGCATGCTGGCCGCGGAAGAGCGGGCGCGCGACGCCGAGAACCGGGCGCGGGAGGCCGAGGGCGGAGAGGGCGGGAAGAGCGGCTAGGCTTTCAGGCGGAACGTGTCGGCCGCCAGGCCGGCGATGTGGCGGCCGATGGCGAGCGACGCCGTAGCCGCCGGCGAGGGCGCGTTGACCACGTGCACGGCGCCCTCAGTGACGCTTATCCGGAAATCGTCCACCAGCGACCCGTCCGGGCTCACGGCCTGGGCGCGCACACCCGCCCCGCCCCGCTCGATGTCATCCTCCCTGATGTCCGGCACCAGTTTCTGGAGGGACCGCACGAAGGCCGCCTTGCTCGCCGAGCGGTAGAGCTCGTAGGCGCCCATCTTCCAGTAGCGCCGCGCCATGCGCCAGAAGCCCGCGTAGCCCAGCATGCCCAGCGTCTCGCCCGGCCGCACCGTGCCCAGCGTGTAGCCCTCGCGGGCGAAGGCCAGCACGGCGTTGGGGCCCGCCTCGACGTCGCCGTGGACGGTGCGCGTGAAGTGGACGCCCAGGAACGGGAACTCCGGATCGGGCACCGGGTAGATCAGGTTCTTCACCAGCGAGCGGCGCTCGGGGCGGAGCATGTAGTACTCGCCCCGGAACGGGATGATGCGCACCTCGGGGCGGATTCCCATGAGACCGGCCACGCAGTCGGAATAGAGCCCCGCGCAGTTGACAAGAAAGCGGGTTTCGACCGGGCCCCGCGCCGTCTCGAGCACGAGCCCCTGCCCCGTGCGCCGGATGGCTGAGACGCCCGCGCCCGTCATGATCTCGACGCCTCGGGTCTTCAGCAGCTCGCCCATCTTCCCGGCGACCTGGACATAGTCCACGATGCCGGTCTCCGGCACGAGAAGCGCGCGCACGGCCCGGCAGTGGGGCTCGTAGCCTTTGATCTCCGCCCCCTCCAGCACCTTGAGCCCGCTGAGCCCGTTGGCCTCGCCGCGCTCGCGGATACTCTGGAGCCTGCCGAGCTCGCCGGGGTCCGTCGCGACGATCAGCTTACCGCAGGGCTCCCAGTGGATGCCGTGCTCGGTGCAGAAGGCCTTCATGAGCCGGGCGCCTTCCACGCAGAGCCGCGCCTTGAGCGAGCCCGGCTTGTAGTAGATGCCGGAGTGGATGACGCCGCTGTTGTGCCCCGTCTGGTGCGCGGCCAGCTTCGGCTCCTTGTCGAGGAGCACGAGGCGCGCGCGCGGGTAGCGGTCCGTCAGGGCGAGCGCGGTGGCGAGGCCGACGATGCCGCCGCCGATGATCGCGATGTCCGAGGCCTGAGTCACGGCCGGCAGGATATCAGCCCGCGACGGGTTTGACCAGACCAGCTCTGTAATTCAAGGCCCCAATTTGACCTCTGATCCCTGCTCTGGCAGGATCGCCGCAAAGTGGGAGGGGCTTATCCGCGCTGTGACAAGGCAGACCCCGGGGGAAGACCCTTGCGCGAGGCGGGTCATGACTGAGAACGAGTTTTATGTTACCTTCTATGAAGCGGCTGACCGGGTCAAGTCGTCGTGTCCCTCCTACTTCGCATTCCGCGTTCACTGCTCAGCAATGGTCGTGCTCTCCGGTCTCGCGAGGTTCCATCAGCCTTCTATTCGCGCTCGTCAAGGGCGAGCGTGTCAGCGCTCGCCGGCGCAGGAGGGGAGTCGAGGGGTGGGGGCGCCATCTACGCGGCGGCCCTGGGACAACGGCCAAGGGAACATTCGCGCTCACCCACCCATCGAACCTCCGAGAGACCAGGATACGCATGCGTGAGTCCAGTCTGCTCACGCGGGGACTGCGTGGACAGGATCGGGATGCGGAGCGGCGCGTGGGGTGAACACGCTCCCATCGCGGAGGAGCGCATAGAGGATGCCGGCCAGGCGGCGGGCGAGCGCGACGACCGCGACGTGCTGGCCACGCCGGACCGCGATCCGGAGGGCCCAGGCGTGCAGGGCGTTGGCCTCGGGCGGGCGGCGCCGGAGGATGGAGACGGCGACTTGAATCAAGAGCCAGCGCATGCGGGCGTCGCCGACTTTGGTGATGTGCCCGCGGTACTGGCTCTCGCCGGAGCTGAATTCCCGCGGGACGAGGCCGAGGTAGGCCTCGACCTGGTGGGCGTGTCGGAAGCGCTGGACGTCGTCAATCGTGGCGACGAAGGCGGCGGCGGTGAC
>DASYVT010000095.1 GCA_035936835.1 Candidatus Methylomirabilota bacterium
CCAAGAGTGCGAGGCGGCAGGCCCCCAAGAGTGCGAGGCGGCAGATTGAGTCTCAGGAGCTGAGACTCTCGCGAGACATTCCGCGAGAAAGTGGGACTTGGACCGGATCTTGGATGGCTTGGCACGGCGACCCACGTGAAGCCCCCTTTGCAGATCGAGGGCCCCCAACCACTTTCAGGCAAACAGGTCATTGGCGTTTCGGTTCGAGCTCGTGACCTGAACCCGTGTTTCAGTCACGACCACGTTTTCGCTATGTTACTCAGTTGGTTGGGACAGCACTCGCCCTTCAAGAGCGCGACGCGACTAAAACATGCAATCCGCCCGCTCGCGCCGTGGCGGCGGGCACCGCTCAGCAGAGGCCCATGCGATTCTTGGGAGCGACGCGCTGCTCGTCAGTGGGCAGGTCGGCCGCGCTCTGCGCCTGATCCGCGCCGAAGGCGGCGCGCCGCGCGTGGTAACGGCACGTGGAGCGGTCCGCGCCCACCAGGCCGCACGCCCGGCGCTCACTCAACCCGAAACTCGCCTGCATCGCCCGCACCGCGATCCGTTGCGCCGCGGGCGTCAGGCCTTTTTCCGACCAACTCCTTCAACGCCTGGTTATCTGTCAAGGGTCACCCAGTGTTCCCCAGGCGTGGTCATTGAAAAGTCCTCACCCTCCGGTTAGGCAGCGTCAGAAAATAACTGAACGAATTGCCCTCGTCGGCACGGCTGAGTTCCGCTCGTGCAGTTTACCGACTGGAGGCCTCAGATTCGGTCACTTATCTTCTGACGCTGCCTTAGGTGGTAGTGGCCTCGACCGGCTTCACGAGGCCGGCTTTGAGTTTGTCCTTCAGCCGGTAGGAGTTGCCGCGGATATTGATCGTGATCGCGTGGTGCAGGACCCGGTCGAGGATGGCCGTGGCGAGCACGGGGTCGCCGAAGAGCTCGCCCCAGCTCCCAAAGCTCTGGTTGCTCGTCAGGATCATGGGGCCACGCTCGTACCGCCGACTGATGAGCTGAAAGAAGAGATTGGCGCCGGCCCGGTCGATGGGCAGGTAGCCGATCTCATCGATGATGAGCAGGCGCGGGACGGTGTAGAGTTTGAGACGGTCGTCCAGGCGGCCTTCGGTGGCCGCCCGCGTCAGGGCCGTGAGCAGCCCGGCCGCCGTCGTGAAGAGCACGCGATACCCGCGCTCGATGGCCTTGAGCCCGAGCCCCACGGCCAGGTGCGACTTGCCGACGCCGGGCGGCCCGAGGAAGACGACATTCTCGCCGTGCTCGATGAAGTGGCAGCTGCTTAGCGTCTGGATCTGCTTCTTGTCGAGCGAGGGCTGGTAGCTGAAGTCGAAGGTCTCCAGGCTCTTCACGAAGGGGAAGCGCGCGAGGTGGGTGCGCATCGTGACGTGCTTGGCGGTCTTCGACGCGACCTCCTCGGCGAGCAGAGTATCGAGGAAGTCGGCGTACGAGGCCTCCTTCGTCGTAGCCTCCTGGAGGAGGGCCTCCAGCCGCTCGCGGCTCTTGAAGAGCCGCAGCCGCTGCATCTGCTCCTGCAGGCGCTCGAGCTGGGCCGCGCTCATACGGCCCCCTCGGCGGTGGCGAGCGCCTCGTAGATCGCGAGATCGCGCCGCTCGACCTCCGGCAGCCCCCCGCGCCCGCCGCCGTCGGGGCCCAGCGACGAGCGCACGCGGCGGGCCGTCCGGGCGATCGCGCCCGGCCCATGTTCGGGCAGGATGCGCAGCTGGTACTTGCCCACGAGCTCGTCGTGCTCGGCGACGAGGTGGCCGCCATGGGTCAGGTGCAGCCGGCCGCCCCGGCGGGTGACCTCGACCGTCTGGCCGATCAGCGTGAAGGGCACGGAGTAGCGATTGGTCTCGAAGCTGACGAGGTAGTCCTCGGCGACCCGCCGCGGCTGGCTCGCCTCAAGGCGGAAGCCCGGCTGGCCGGTGGTGGCAATCAGGTGGGCGCGCTCCCGGGCAAACCGGTCCGCGGGCCGCTCGTGGGTCGTGCCGTGCATCCGCACGTCGGCGATCTCGGCCTGCCACTGGCCGAGCTGCTCGCGCAGATCCTGTTCGTCGACGAAGGTCCGCCCCGGCAGGAAGTTGCGCTTGAAGTACTTCACCCCCGATTCCACTTTCCCTTTGGTCTGCGCCCGATAGGCCCGACAGAGGTGCGGCTCGAAGCCCCAGTAGTCGGCGAACTGCTTGAAGGTGGCGTTCCAGACCACGCGGCCGTCACCGGCCGGCTGGCAGACGGTCCGCGGCCGATCGTAGAGATGCTCGCGGGTGTGGCCCCCGAAGTACTCGAAGGCCCGCTCATGGGCGTCCAGAAACTGGCTGAGCGTCTCGCCCACGCAGGGCTCGTGGAAGCTGCGGCGGGAGTAGCCGAGCGTCAGGATGAACGCATGCAGGACGACCGGCCGGCTGCCGAAGTGAATGCGCGCCTGCCCCCAGTCGATCTGGCTTTGCTGGCCCGGCGGAGTCTCAAAACGCACCGCCGCCCGCTCCGCGGCCTGCTCCGCGGTCCGCAACGGCCGCACGAAGCGTTTCACCGTCTCGTAACTCCCCCGGTAGTGCCGCTCGCGGCGCAACTCCTGGAACAGGATCCGCGCTGAGTACTGCACCGCCGACGCCCGGCTCCGCAGATAGGCGGCGTGGTCGGCGAGCAGGGTATCGGCCCGCTCGGCGCGCGTATAGGGCTGCCAGGCGTGCGCCTGCAGGATGCCGCGGACCGTCTTCCGATCCAGCTCCAACTGCCGGGCGATCTCCGATTTCGACCGCCGCTCGACGTGATACAGCCGGTGCACCTCCCGCCAGCAATCCTCCCGGACCATGCGCCCCTCCCCGAGTGAGATGCCCTCGGGGCCAGTGTCGCCGGCCGCCGGCGCCACGCCCGCCAACAATGCCTCGTTCATCGTCACGCCCTCCTCTGTCAGGAGGGGTGGGGAGCATTCAGTGACCACAGCTGGGGATTATTGGGTGACCGCTGACACCGGCCGTGGGCGTGTGAAAGGCCCAGCCGGCGCGATCGGTGTAGAGCGCGATGGGCAGGCCCCACGTCGTGAAGACGGCCTGCAGGGCCGTGAAGACCGCCGCGGTCGTCGCCGCGGGCCAGAGCTGGGCGTAGAGCAAC
>DASYVT010000096.1 GCA_035936835.1 Candidatus Methylomirabilota bacterium
ATGAAACCCTCGGCCTGGCTCATCAACATCGCGCGTGGGCCCGTCGTCGACGAAGCGGCGCTCCTCGATGCCCTCCGGGGCCATCGGCTGGGCGGGGCGGTGCTCGACGTTTTCGACGAGGAGCCGCTGCCGCAGGGCCATCCGCTGTGGGAGCTCGGCAACGTAGTGATCACGCCGCACATCTCAGGGCCGAGCACCCCGGGCGAGATCGCTCCCATCTTCAACGACAACCTCCGCCGCTACCTGGCCGGCCGCGCGCTCCGCTACGAGGTCGACCGCAAGCGCGGCTACTGATGAGCGTACGGGCCGGAGTCTACGTGGCTCTGATCCCGACGCGGATGACTTCGCCCCGCTTGGCGAGCCGAACGAGCGGGAGCGTCACCTCGAGGAAGAGCTTGAGCACGCCGTAGACCGGGCGCCGCTCGGCGAGGCGGGCGAGGGCGGGCCAGCCGCGGTCGCGGAGCCAGAAGCCGAGGCTCCAGAGGTAGTAGCGGGGCTTGGCGCCGTGCCAGCACCACGCCACGCGGCCGCCGGCCTGTTCGACCGCGCGCTCGAGCGTCTCGGGCGAGAAATGCGAGAGGTGGCGCGGCAGCTCGAGCCCCGACCACGCTCTACCGAAGATCGCCGCGCCGGCGCCGCCGGCGTTCGGCACCTCGATGATCAAGAGCCCGCCGGGCGCCAGCCATCCGAGCGCGCGGCGGATCACGGCGACGGGATCAGGCACGTGCTCGAGGACGTGGAAGGCCGTCACCACGTCGAAGCGCCCCGAGGCGAACGGCGCCGTCAGCACGTCGCCCACGTGGAGCTCGTCGGTGAAGCGCCGGGCCTTCGCAGCGGCCGCCTCGTCAACCTCGATGCCCGCCACCTTCCAGCCGAGCGCGTGGGCGACACCGAGCGCGCCACCCGACCCGCAGCCCACGTCGAGGTAGCGCCCCTGCCCCGTCCACGGCGGGCAGTCCCAGCGGATCTTTCGCACCATCCGGCGCCCGCGGAGTCGCGTCAGCAGTCCAACGGAAGCGTCGCGGAGCTGCGCGTAGCCGAGCGCGCTCGCGAGCGCCCAGCGCGCCGCCTTGACGCGGCCGGGCGAGCCCTTGAAGGGAATCCGGGGCGACGGCTCCTGGTGCCGCGGGTAGTGGTCGGGGTAGCAGTCGGCGAGATGGGCGTCGGCGACGCGCGGCTTCTGGTAGAGGAAGCCGCAGCCACGACAGCGCGCGACGGTGTAGATCCCGGGAACGGCGAAGGCGCGGTCGGCGGTGGTCCAGAGCGGATCCGCGGCGGCCTCGCCGCAGAGGAAGCACGGGGCGTCGACGGTCGTGAGCCCCGGGCGAGTCCCGACTACTTCTTGGAGATCAGCCAATGCCCCACGGCCACGTGCGGCAGGCCGGAGCGCTCGAAGGTGTCCACCGCGTCCGCGGCGCTGCACACCACCGGCTCGCCGTGGAGGTTGAACGATGTGTTCAGCACGGCGCCCACGCCCGTGCGGCGCTCGAACTCGCTGATCACCGCGTGGTACTCGGGGTTCCACGACCGCTCGAGAATCTGGGGCCGCGCGGTGGCGTCCTGAGGATGGATCGCGGCCACGAGCGCCTCTCGGGTCTCGGCGCGCGTCGGCATGGCCAGCATCATGTAGGGTGAGGCGTGCTGCTTCGGATTGAAGAGGTAGTCGGGCGCGCGCTCGGCGAGAATGGTCGGCGCGAAGGGCATCCAGAAGTCGCGGTTCTTGATCATCCGGTTGATGAGCGGCACCACCCGGTAGTCAGAAGGGTTAGCGAGGATCGAGCGGTTGCCGAGGGCCCGCGCGCCGAACTCCATGCGGCCCGCGCAGCGCGCGACCACGCCGTCCGACACCAGGAGGTCGGCAATCTTCTCCTCGATCCGGTCGTGGAAGGCGACCTTGTAGCGTCCCTCGAGGTCGCGCTCGCGGATCACCGCTTCGGCGTCCTCGTCCGTGACGCTGTTGCCGAGGTACGCGGGGCCGAAGGGCTGGACCCGTCCCGCCACGCCGCGCCGCGCGCACTCCTCGAGGTACCCGAGATACGCCGCGCCGATCGCGTTCGACTCGTCGCCGCAGGACGGGAAGGCGAAGAGCTCCTCGACCCAGTCCTCCTGGCCGATGAGCATGTTCGCCTTCACGTTCATGAACACGCCGCCTCCCAGCGCGAGGCGCCTGCCGCCGTAGCGCTGGTGCATGAGGCGCGTCCAGCGGAGGAGCGTGTCCTCGAGGAGGCGCTGGGCGCCGCCGGCGACCGCGTCGAAGCGCAGTCCCAGCGTGGCCTTGAGCAGGAGCGCGTAGCGCTCCCCGGGCTTGAGCCAGCGGAAGCGCGCGGGCTTCCCTTCGTCCAGGTCGAAGACCTCGCGCAGGGCGGCTTCGGCGCGCTTGGCGTACTTCTCCCCGGCGTAGGGCGCCATGCCCATGACCTTGTACTCGTGCTCGCCGAACTTCATCCCGAGCGCCAGCGTCACGAAGGAGTAGAAGGCGCCGAGCGAGCCCGGGGACGAGGGCGTCGCTTCATGGCGGGTGAGATCGAGGGACTTGCCCGTCGACGCCGTGGCGCAGAGACCGTCGCCGGAGTTGTCGTTGGTCAGGACCAACGCGTCCCTGCCCTCGAAGCCCGAGCCGTAGTAGGCCGCGGCGGCGTGACAGGCGTGGTGGTCGAGACAGACGATCCGATCCCTGGAGACGCCGAGGTGCTCGGTAACGAAGGCGAACCGCTCGCCTTGCGAAATGCCGAACTTGCCGCGCGAGGCGTCGATGAGACCGAACTTCGCGCCCCACTTCCGCATCTTCTTCTCGAGCGCCCGGCGCGGAGACGGCCAGGTGACGCCGTAGTACTCCTTACCGTAGGCCTCGTCGTGGAGCACCCGGTTGAGCCACTCCCGCGAGGCGGCGCGGGCGCCCGAGAGGGCAACGACGTCGATCTCGGCGGGAAGGACGCCGCATTCCTTGAGGAGCGCATCGATGGCGAGGCGCGGGTAGCCGGCGTCGTTCTTGAGGCGGGTGAAGCGCTCTTCGGAGGCGCAGCCCACGATGCGGCCGTCCCGAAGGACGGCCGCCGTGGCGCAGTGGGTTTCGTTGATGCCGAGGACGATCATCTCCCCGGCATTATATCGGGCCTAGGCGCTTTTCCCCAGCGCCTTGACGATCTCGCGGCAGAAGGCCGGGATGTCGTCGGGCTTGCGCGAGGTGATGAGGTTGCCGTCGACGACCACCTCCTGGTCGACCCAGGTCGCGCCGGCATTCGCCATGTCGTCCTTGATGGCGAAGAACGAGGTCGCCTTCTTGCCTTTGAGCACGCCGGCGCTCGCGAGCATCCAGCCGGCGTGGCAGATGGCGGCCACGACCTTGCCCTGCTGCGAAGCCTCACGCACCAGCTTCACCATGCTCTCGTGGCGGCGCATCATGTCGGGGGCGTAGCCGCCCGGGATCACGACCGCGTCGAACTCGACCGCGCTGACCTGGTCGGCCTGCACGTCCACGTTGACCGGGTAACCGGCCTTGGAGGCGTAGGACTTGGCGCCGCCCGCGCCCACCACCTTGACCTCGGCCCCTTCCTCCTTGAGGCGGTAGTACGGCACCCACAACTCCATCTCCTGGTACATGTTCTCCGCCAGAATCGCGACCCGCTTGCCTTTGAGCGTCATGTTCACCTCCGTTGATTGTGAGTTACCGAGACGGCGACGGCGTCTTGAGCAAGAGCGGCACGCGCTCGGAATCCCGGCGGACGACGAGCGGCAGCGGCCGCTCGAGGGACCCGGCCAGCAGCGCCTCGCGCGCGGCGGCCAGGCTCAGTACCGGGCGGCCATTGACCTCGACCAGCACGTCGCCCACCTGGAGCCCCGCCGCCTCCGCGGAGCTCCGGGCCACCACGACGCCCACGGCGGGCGGGCCCTCCGACAGACGCGCGACGGCCCCCTCGCCCTGCGCGTCGGGATCCCGCACGAGGAAGCCGAACTCCGCGGCGATGCGGTCCGCGGCGACCGTGTCGGGCATTCGGCCGACCCGCACCGTGACACCGCGGCGCCCGGCGTCGCGCCGCAGCACCGTCAGCGGCACCGTCTCCCCGTCCGTGGTCGACGCGATGAGCCGCTGGAGCGTCCGTGTGTCGACCACCGGCCTGTCGCGGAACGCCACGACGAGGTCGCCGTTCTTGAGCCCCGAGGCCTCGGCGGGCGTCTCCTTCATCACCTCGACGATGAACACGCCGAACCCCTCTCGCAGCCCGTACTTCTGCGAGATCTCCTCCATCTCCTGCTCCGACAGGTCCCGGATGCGCACGCCGAGCCATCCCCAGGCCGCCCGCGCCGGATCGGCCGCCGCCATCGGCGCAAGCAGCAGCAGCGCCAGCATCACGAAGCCCTTCATCACCGGTCACCGGTCAACTGAATGTAGAGGTCGTCGAGGGCCTCCGCCAGCCGCGAGAGCCGCCGCTTCACGTCCAGCTCTTCGAGCAGCGCCTGTCTCACGTCCGCCTCGGGGATGACGGCTGAGGCGATCCGGTCGCACACCGCTCCCGGCGGAGCGCCGGCAAGCGATTCCTCCATCCCGGCCGTGGGCCGCTTGACCGCGCGCAAGATGCCCAGGCACCTGCCGGTGACGCGGGCCGCGAGAGTGCCCACGCCGTCGGCCTCCGCGCCGGTCTCGCCGAGCTTCGTTCCCGCGACCAGCCGGTAGAGCGTATCGGCCGGCAGCTCGCGGTCGATGCGGATGCGCGTCTCGCCCTTGAGCAGGATGTTGAAGCGCCCGGACGCGAGGCGCTCGCACTGGACGATGCGGCCGACTCCCGCGATCTGGTGCACGGCGGGCCTGCCGTCGTAGGCCGACTCGTAGCCCGGCTTGAGCGCGACCACGGCCATCCGGAGGTCCCGCGCGAGGCAGTCCGTGACCATGGCGCGGTAGCGCGCCTCGAAGACGTGCAGCGGCAGCAGCGTGTGAGGGAAAAAGGCCAGGTCCGGCAGCGGAAGGATCGGGACGAAGACCTGGGCCATCGCGGACGCCGGCTCAGCCGATGGTCGGCATCTTGAGCGCCGAGACCGCCTCGAGGCGCGCGGCGACGGCATCGGCCAGCGCCAGGAAGGCCGCGGCCTGGGCCGAGGCGGGCTGGCCCACCACGATGGGGACACCCGCGTCGCCGCCCTTGCGCGTGTCGATCTCGAGCGGGATGCTCGCCAGGAGCGGCACGCCGAACTCCTCGGCGACCTTGGCGCCGCCGCCCTCCCCGAAGATGGCGTACTTGGCGCCGGTGTCGGGCGCGATGAAGCAGCTCATGTTCTCGACGAGCCCGAGGATGGGCACGTTGAGCTTGCGGAACATGGCGAGCGCCTTGCGGACGTCGAGCAGCGCCACGTCCTGGGGCGTCGTCACCATCACGACGCCGCCCAGCGGGACAACCTGGGAGAGCGAGAGCTGGGCGTCACCCGTGCCCGGCGGCATGTCGAAGACGAGGAAGTCGAGCGGGCCCCACATGACGTCGCGCAGGAACTGCTGGACGGCCGAGTGGATCATGGGCCCGCGCCAGACCAGCGCCTCGCGCTCGTCGACGAGGAGGCCGATAGACATGATCTTGATGCCGTGCGCCTCGACGGGGATGATCTTGTTCTCGAACATCCCGGGCTTGCCCTTGGTGCCCATCATGATCGGCACGTCGGGGCCGTAGACGTCGACGTCCACGAGGCCGACCGAGTGCCCTTGCCCCTTGAGCGCCAGGGCCAGGTTGACGGCGACGGTGGACTTGCCCACCCCGCCCTTTCCGGACGACACGGCGACCGTGTGCTTGACGTCGGGGATGAGCGGGGCCGCCTGGGGGCCGGGCCTGGGTGTCTCTGCCATGGGGGTTGTCGTCTCCTGAGACTGCGATCGATGCGTCTCGCTGGAGTATAGGGTCCTCCACTCGCGCACGTCAAGGAAGAGCGCGCCCGAGTGCGCTCCAACCCCGCAAAGAAGTTGAAAAATCGGCGCGAAACTGCTACAAAAGACAGGTGATTTCACCCGATGAGTTCCGCCGTGTCCTTGGTCACTTCTGCTCGGGCGTGACCGTCATCACCACGATGGATCCCCAAGGCCGCCCCGCCGGCCTCACCGCCAGCGCCTTCACGTCGGTGTCCCTCGCCCCGCCGCTCATCCTGGTCTGCGTGGCCCACGACGCGCACAGCTACCCGGCGCTCGCAGCCGCGAGCCGCTTCGCCGTCAACATCCTGGCCGGCCACCACGAGGCCGTGTCCACGCGCTTCGCCACCAAGCCCGCCGTGCACCCCTCGGAGAAGTTCGAGGGTGTCGACTTCCGTCAGAGCGCGCTCGGGCTGCCCGTGCTCAAGGATTCACTGGCCGAGCTCGAGTGCGAGACCGTCCATGCCTATCCCGCCGGCGACCACACGATCTTCGTGGGCCGCGTCGAGGCCGCGGACTCTCGCGGCGACGCCGACCTCGAACCGCTGCTGTACTACCGCGGCAAGTACTGCCGCATCCACACCTGAGGAGGAGTCCGCGATGCCGATTCCCCTGTCACGTCCGCCGGTGGACGACGAGATCAAGAAGGCGGTCATCGCGGCTGTCGAGTCGGGCCAGTACATCCTGGGCCCGCAGTGCACGGCGTTCGAGAAGGAATTCGCCGCCTACAACGGCGCCAAGCACGCCGTGCTCACGACCAGCGCCACGTCCGCGCTCTGGATGCTCATCAAGGCCTTCAACGCCAAGGCGGGCGACGAGATCCTCGTCCCGGCGCACACGGCATTCCCGACCATCGAGGCCATCTGCTTCGCCGGCGTAACCCCGGTCTTCGTGGACGTCGACGACACCTACACGGTGGACGTCAAGGATGCCGCCGCGAAGGTGACGCCTCGCACGGTCGGGTTCATCCCCGTGCACCTTTACGGCCACCCCGCCAACCTTCCCGGGATCCAGGAGCTCTGCGCCAAGCACAAGCTCTGGCTGCTGGAGGACTGCGCCCAGGCCCACGGAGCCGCGTGGCAGGGCAAGAAGGTCGGGTCCTTCGGCCGCGCCGGCGCGTTCTCGTTTTACCCGTCGAAGAACCTGACCGTGATGGGCGACGGCGGCCTGCTCGTCACGGAGGACGACGAAGTCGCCGCGCGCTGCCGGCGGCTCCGTGACCACGGCAGGCCGAGCAAGGACATCCACGCAGAAATCGGCTTCAATCTGCGCTTCAACGACATCCAGGCAGCCGTGGGGCGCGTCCTCCTGCGCCGGCTCGACGCCATGAACGATCACCGGCGCAAGCTCGCCAGCCGCTACAACGCGGCGCTCGCGGGCCTGCCGCTCGTGCTCCCGACCGAGACGCCGGGCGCGCGCCACGTCTACCACCTCTACGTCGTGCGCACGCCCCAGCGGGACCAGCTGGCGGCCTTCCTCAAGGACAAGGGCATCGCCACGGGCATCCACTACCCCGTGCCCTGCCACAGGCAGCCCGCCGTCGAGTACCTCCAGCCGGGCCCGCTCGAGCACACGGAGCGCCTCGTCAAGGAGATCCTGACCCTGCCCATCTCGGCGGGCCACAAGGAGTCGGAGATCGACGAGGTCGCGGCCGCGGTGCGGGGCTTTTTCACGAAGTGAGCGAGCCGCTCAGGATCCTCCAGCTCTATCCAAAGAGCGACTACTTCACGGGCGCCGCCGTCCAGCTGCTCGAGCTGGCGCGCGGCTTGAAGGACCGCGGCCATCACGTGGTCGTGGCGACGCGGCCCGGCGAGGGCTGGGTCGAGAAGTGCGCCGACGCCGGGCTGCCATACCATTCGGTGCCCATGCGCTCCGAGGCCGACGTCAGGTCCGTGCCGCCGCTCGTGCGCATCCTCCGCCAGCACCGCATCCAGGTCGTCCATGCCCAGAAGGGCAAGGCGCGGACGCTGGCGATGATGGCGGGCCTCTTCACGAAGATCCCGGTGCTCATCCTCAACCGCGGCGTGAGCTTCCCGATCGACGCGTTCAGCAGGCTCGGCTACACGACGAAGCGCGTGACGGCCATCGTCGCAGTCTCTCAGTCCATCAAGCGCGGGCTCGTCTCGCAGGGCGTTCGGGCTGACAAGATCCACGTCGTCTATTCAGGCACCGACACGGCCCGCTTCCACCCTGGCGTGGACGGGACGCGCGTCCGCCGCGAGTTGGGCCTCGGGCCCGAGCACTACCTCATCACCCAGATCGGCATCCGGAGCTGGAAGGGCAACGACGATACGATGGACGCCATGAAGACCGTGGCGGCGCAGGCGCCCCAGGCGCGGCTCCTCTTCGTGGGCGCCAACGAGGCCAAGGCCAAGATCCTCCGCGAGAAGGCCGCGGCCCGGGGCCTGACCGATCGGATACACGTCCTCCTCTACCGAGACGACATCCCGGAGATCCTCGCCGCGAGCAACGTCTGCGTGGACGCCTCCTACGCTGGGCTCGGCATCACGGGCACGCTCCGGGAGGCGCTGGCAGTGGAGACCGCCGTCATCGGCACCGAACTCGAGGGCAACCCCGAGCTCATCACCGACGGCGAGACCGGGTACCTCTTCCCTCCCCGGGACCGGGACGCCCTCGCGCGCTGTATCATGCGCATGATCGAGGACCCCGGCCGGGCCACCGCGATGGCGCGCATGGGACGCAAGCGCGTCGAGGAGGAGTTCTCGGTGACCGCAAAGATCGATCGCACCGAGGCGCTCTACCGCCGCCTGCTCGCAGCCAAGCGCCCAGCCTAATGGCCGCGAGACCCACGTATCGCCTGATGCTGAGGCTGTGGCCATATCTCCGGCCCTACCTGCCCTTGCTCATCGTGGGCGGCTGCATGGCCCTCGTCGTCTCCTCCTGCGAGGGCTTCATCGCCTGGCTCGTCAAGCCGGCGCTCGACGACATCTTCGTCAAGCGGGACCTCTTCATGCTGAAGGTCCTCCCGCTGGTGCTCCTAGGCACCTACATCGTCAAGGGCATCGGCCGCTACTGGCAGTCCTACCTGATGGCAGCCGTCGGCGAGCGCGTGATCGCCGGCATCCGGCGGGAGCTATACAGGCATATCCAGGGCATGTCGCTGTCCTTCTATGCGCAGATCCACTCGGCGGAGCTGATGACCCGCGTCGTCAACGACGTCAACCGCCTGGCGCGGCTGTCTTCGACGGTGCTCGTCATGGGCATCCGGCAAATCGGGACGATCATCGCCCTGCTGACCGTCATGTTCCTGCGCGAGTGGGTGCTGGCGCTGATCGCCGTCGTCATCTTCCCCGCCGTCGGCGCGCTCTTCCGCGCCATCGGCCGCAAGCTCTACAAGATCAGCAAGCGCTCGCAGGAGAAGATCAGCGAGCTGAACATCGTGCTGCAGGAAGCCTTCACCGGCAACAAGATCGTCAAGGCCTTCGGCCGCGAGCGGCTCCAGCAGGATCGCTTCGACGGCGTCAACGAGCGCCTCCTCAGGCTCGCGCTCAAGGACCACCGAGTGGACGAGCTGGCCGAGCCCCTCATGGAGATCCTGGGGGCGCTGGGCATCATGGGCGCGATCTGGTACGGCGGCTACCGCGTCATCAGCGGGGCGCTGACCCCGGGCGAGTTCTTTTCCTTCACCGCCGCCGTCATCCTGCTCTACGGCCCCGTGCGCCAGCTGGGCCGCATGATGAACACCGTCCAGCAGTCGCGCTCCTCGGTCGAGCGCGTCTTCGAGATCCTCGACACGCCCCCGACCATCGCCGACCGGCCGGGGGCTTCGCTGCTCCGGGACTTCCACGACAGCCTCGTCTTCGAGGGGGTTTCCTTCCGCTACCCCGAGGCCGAGGAGGACACGCTCAGCGACATCTCGCTGACCGTGCGCAAGGGCGAGATGGTCGCCTTCGTCGGCATGTCCGGAGCCGGCAAGACGACGCTCATGGATCTCGTGCCTCGCTTCCATGACGTCCAGGCCGGCCGCCTCGTGATCGACGGACGAGACATCCGCGACGTCTCCGTCGCCTCGCTGCGGGCCCTCATGGGCATCGTCACGCAGGAGACCTTTCTCTTCGCCGACACCATCGGGTACAACATCGGCTACGGCCGACCCGGCGCCACGCAGGCCGACATCGAGCACGCCGCGCGGATGGCGCAGGCCCACGAATTCGTCGCCGCGCTTCCCGAGGGATACGCGACGCCCGTGGGCGAGCGTGGCGTCAAGCTCTCCGGCGGGCAGCGCCAGCGCCTCGCCATCGCCCGCGCCTTCCTCAAGGACCCGCCCATCCTCATCCTGGACGAGGCGACCTCCGACCTCGACGCCGAAAGCGAGTTCCTGGTGCAGCAGGCGTTGGGAGAGCTGATGAAGAACCGCACGGTGATGGTCATCGCCCACCGCCTGGCGACGGTGAAGCATGCCGACCGCGTGGTGGTCGTCCATAACGGGAAACTCGCGGAGATCGGCACTCACGAGGAGCTGATGGCGCGCGAGGACGGGATCTACCGCCGGCTCGCGACCTTGCAGTCCCTCGACGCCCTGTCTGCCAACTAGCGCGTCGTCTACGGCGGGTGGGACAGGGGCCTCCCCCGGAGAGCGTAGGCAACATTAGCCCCCTCTGGCGGCGGTCGCCCCCCTCGGGGCCCTCAGCCCGGTGACATAATCTGCCATACTCAGACACGGCCACCCCAGGAGCCGATGCCACAGCCCGCCTCGCCCGAGGGTCTTCCCCCGGGGTCTGCCTTGTCACAGACCTGCTGGACGACCGTCCGTTTGAACTCCGGCTTGAACACGCGGCGACCAACGGCCTTTCGAGAACACTCGCCCATGGGGCCTCCTCCTCCTGCCTCGGCAGGATAGCCCCATCTGTGTCTAGCTCAACCGGGGAGCATTCCGCCCGGG
>DASYVT010000097.1 GCA_035936835.1 Candidatus Methylomirabilota bacterium
ATGATGCCCGGCGTGCAGTAGCCGCACTGGAGCCCGTGCTTGGCCGCGAAGGCCTCCTGGATTGGGTGGAGCGGCTCGTCGGGCGGCGCGACGCCTTCGATGGTCGTCACCTCGTGGCCCTCGGCCTGCGCCGCCAGCATGAGACAGGCGCGCACCGGTAGGCCGTCGAACAACACGGTGCAGGAGCCGCAGACGCCGTGCTCACAGCCGACGTGAGTTCCGGTCAGGTCGAGGTCTTCGCGGAGGAAGTCGGCAAGCGTCGAGCGCACATCGACGGACTCGTCGCAGTCCGTGCCGTTCACCTTCACTCGGACGGCCCGCTTCACCGCGCTCTCCCGCAGCGCCCGAGCGCGGTCGCGAGCACGCGTTCGGTCAGCGTGGCTGCGACTTTCTTCCGATAGTCCGCTGAGGCATGCAGGTCGCCGTCGGGAGAGAGCGCCGCCGCGGCGGCTTTCGCGGCTTCGACGATGCGGGCGGGAGTAGGCTCCCGGCCCATGAGGGCGGCCTCCCCCGGCGCGCTCCTGATCGGTGTCCCGCCCACGCCGAAGAATCCCAGCCGCGCGTGCGACACGGCCCCCGTGCTATCCAGGGCCAGCACTGCCGCGCAGCCGACCAGCGCGAAGTCGCCGTGCCGCCGCGCGACCTCGGCAAAGCCCCAGCCGGCGCCCTCGGGAGGCAGCTGGAAGCGCGCGGAAGTCGCCAGCTCGTCGGATTCGAGCGAGGTGGTCAGCGGGGCGAGGTAGAGCTTGTCCGCCGGGATCACTCGCTCGCCGCCTTTGCGGCGCGCCAGGATTGAACCGTCGAGGCAGAGGAGCAAGGCCGGCAGCTCTGAGGCGGGGTCCGCGTGGACGAGGCTACCCACGACGGTGCCGCGGTTCCTGATGGGCGCATGGGCGACCCAGCCGAGCGCCTCCGAGAGGAGCGGCGAACCCGTCCGCGCCCAGCGCTCGAGATCGCGCTGGCGGGCAAGCGCGCCGACGGTCAGGACTCCTCCAGACTCGGCGAGACCCTCGAGATCGTCGCAGCGGTTGATGTCCACGAGCGCCGACGGGCGGGCCAGGCGCAGGGCGAGCATGGGAATGAGGCTCTGGCCGCCGGCCAGGATCTTGGCCTCGTCGCCGTAGCGCCTCAGCGCCTCGACGGCGTCGGCCGCGCTCGACGCGGCAACGAACTCGAAGGCCGGCGGCTTCATGTCTTCGCCGCCGACTCGAGGAGGCCCAAGACCACGGAAGGCCCGAGGGGGGTCCGCGTGACGCGGACGCCGAAGGGGGCGAGCGCGTCCTCGACGGCGTTGGCGATGGCGGCGGGCGGCGAGATGGCGCCGCCCTCGCCGACCCCTTTCATGCCCAGCGTGTTTCTCGGCGACGGGTACTCGAGGTGGACGGTCTCGATCGCCGGCACTTCCATGGCCGTGGGCACGAGGTAGTCCATGAAGGTGCCGGTCAGGAGCTGGGCCTGCTCGTCGTAGACCATCTCCTCGAGGAGCGCGCCGCCGATTCCCTGCGCGACTCCCCCGTGAACCTGCCCTTCCACGATCACGGGATTGATGACCTTGCCGCAGTCGTGGGCGACGAGATAGCGCAGCAGCCTCACGGCGCCTGTGCCGACATCCACTTCCACGTACGCGACGTGGACGGCGCTCGCGTAGGTCACGGTCGGCTGGTGCTGGTACACCGTCGCCTCGAAATCTGGCGAGGCGACGCCCGGCTTGGCGAAGGTCGGGATCGCCGCCTGGATCACGCGGCTCACGGGCAGCGAGGAGGCAGGCACTCCGCGCACCGAGACCACGCCGTCGGCGATCTCGATGTCGGCCGGCGCGGCCTCGAGGAGCGCGGCGGCGGCCTCGACGATCTTGTCGCGCACCTTGCCGGCGGCGACGTGGATGGAGCTGCCGGCGTTCACCGCGCTCCGCGAGGCGAACGTGCCGACGCCGAAGGGGATGGCCGCGGTGTCTCCGCCCACGATCGTCACCCAGTCGAACGGGATGCCGAGCGCGTCCGCGGCGATCTGGGCGAACGACGTCTCGTGCCCCTGCCCCTGGCTGCACGCTCCCGTGGCGACGACAGCGCGCCCCGAGGCGTCGAGCCTCACCGTGGCGCCTTCGTACGGCCCGATCGCCGTCCCCTCGACGTAGCCCGAGATGCCGATGCCGCGGTGGACCCCTTTGGCGCGGAGTGACGCCTGCTCCTGCCTCAGCGCGTCGTAGCCGACGGCGGAGAGCGCGGCCTCGAGCCCCGCCTTGAAGTCGCCGCTGTCGTAGACCAGCGGGTTGCCGTCGCGGTACGGGATGCCAAGCTCGTAGGGCATGTCGGCCTGCGTCAGGTAGTTCTTCCGGCGCAGGTCGGCCGGATCCATGCGCAGCTCGCGGGCGAGACAGTCCACGATGCGATCCATCGCGAACACGGTCTCGGGCCGCCCCGCGCCGCGGTACGGCGCGTTCGGCGTCTTGTTGGTGACGACGCCGCGGCACTCGACGTGGAGGCTCGGCACGCGATGCGGTCCAAGCAGATGCGCCACGGTGTTGTAGGGGAGCACGATGCCCCAGGAGTTGTAGGCGCCGAGGTCGAGCCAGATCCTGTCGCGCACGCCGAGCATGGTGCCGTCGCGCCGCGCGGCAATCTGGATGTCGTGCATCTGGTGGCGCGCGTGCCCGGCCGCCATCATGTGCTCGCGGCGGTCCTCGGTCCACTTGACCGGGCGGCGCGCGGCGATGGCGGCCGCGGGGATCAGCAGGTCCTCGGGGTAGCCGGTCGCCTTGGTGCCGAAGCCGCCTCCGACGTCGGGGGCGATGACGCGGATCTTGTGGGGCGGCAGACCGAGCGCCGAAACGAGCCCCTGCTGGACGAAGTGGACGACCTGGGTCGAGTTCCACGTCGTGAGCGAGCCGTCGCGGGCATCCCACTGGGCGACCACGCCTCGCGTCTCGATGGGCATGCCGACATAGCGTTGGATCTCGAAGCGCTCTCTCACCGTGACGTCCGCAGAGGAGAAGGCGGCCTCGACGTCACCGAAGCCCGTCTCGAAAAAGACGGCGACGTTGTCGCCCATCTCCGGATGCAGGACCTGCGCCCCCGGCTCCGCGCCCGCGATCATGTCGGCGACGACGGGCAGCGGCTCGTACTCGACCTCGATCAGCTCGCAGCCGTCCTCGGCAAGCGCGCGGCTGCCGGCCAGGACCATCGCCACGATTTCGCCGACGAAGCGGACGCGGTCCCGCGCCATGGCGAGCTGGCCCACCTGCTTCATCGTGACGTCCACCCGCGCCGCGAGCCCCGGCGGGGTCGCGCCGAAGAGCGGCAGCGGCTTCATCCAGCGCTCGAGGTCGGCGAAGGCGAAGACGTGGGTGACGCCCGGCAGGCGGCGGGCCGCCTCCGTCTTCACGGAGAGGACCTTGGCATGGCCGTGGGGGCTCCGGACGAAGGCCGCGTGGAGCAGCCTGGGCAGCTTGATGTCGTCCACGTAGCGGCCTTCGCCGCGGAGAAAGCGCGGGTCTTCCTTGCGGCGAACCGATGCCCCGAAGTATTTCGCTCCCATGGAACCGCCCGACGATATCAATACGCCGCGCGGCTGTCCAGCAAGGCAGCGCTCAGTGCTTGTGCGAGGCCGGCATCTCGCCTTTGGCCATGGCGAGGTGGTGCGGGCCGTGGTGCCCGCCCTGGACGAGAAGGCCCGCGAAGCCGAGGCCGCGGATCCGGGCCACCGTCTTGGCGTCGCCTGGATCGCGGGCGACCACGATCAGCCGGACGCCGTCGGGGATGGGCTCGACCTTGGCCGACCACGCGGGCATGCCGCCGAGCTCGGCGGAATGCGGCATGACCATGTCGCGGATCGAGCGCGCCGTGCGACCCTCGCCCGTGACATCCATCGCGAGGCCGCCCGGTACCTGGGTCGCCTTCACCGATGCGCGCAGCACCACCTCGTTCATGTCAATCAGGTGCTGGCGCAGGCGCTCCATGTCCACCTTGGACCAGTCGGTGGCGGGATCGGCCTCGAGGATCCGCACGACCTCGGCCATCGCGCCGAAAGCGTCCTGCCCCGGCATGCTCTGCCCGCCGCCTGCCGGGTGATGCTGGTGGTGCATGTCGTGCGGCATCGAACCGGGTGGCAGCGGGGGCGGCCCCTGGGCCCAGACGCTGCCAACGACGAGAGCGGCACCGAGGGCCGCGGATCCGAGAGCGATCACGAGCGAACTTTTCATGGCTTCCTCCTGTCGGGTCGAGTCATCACAACCAGTATGCCGACAAGGGGGCGCGAAATCTGTGACCTAGGTCACGCGGGAGCGCCGCCCCGCGCCGCCTCCGCAAGGCGCCCGGGGTCGCGGATCACGATGCCCGAGCGGCTGCGCTTGATCGCGCCGGCGCGTTCGAGCTGGGCAAGAGCCCGTGAGACGAGCTCTCTCACCGTGCCGAGCCGCGCGGCGATCTGCTCCTGGGTGAGCGCGAGATCGACGACGGTCCCCGGCGACACGGGCAGGCCCGACGCGGCCGCGCTCGCCTCGAGGTGGCGCGCCAGGCGCTCGGTAACCTGGCGGAAGGCCAGGTCCTCGACGAGCCCGGCAAAGCGCCGCACCCGTCTCGCCATGGCCTCGAGCATGGACAGCGCGACGGCCGGATGGCGCCGGCAGAGGTCGAGCACGGCCTCCCTTGGAATGAGCACGAGCCGCGTCGGCTCGACGGCGACGGCCGAGGCGATATACCCCTGCCCGTCGAACAGCGGCGCCTCGCCGAGCGTCGCGCCCGCGCCCTCGGCGTGGAGCACCTGTTCCCGGCCGCGCGGTGAGACCTGGCGCATCTCCACGCCACCCTCGGCGACGACCAGGAGGCCGTGGCATGGATCGCCCGCCTCGAACGCGCGCTCCCCTCGCCTGAGAGCGCGCTGGCGGCAGCGCTGCGCGAGCCGCGCGAGCTCGGCTGCGGGCAGGCTCCGGAAGTACGCAACCCGCCTCAACGCGTCGATGGCGGCCTGAGGCGGCACGGACGCTCTCGGCTTCACTACGTCGGGCCAAGGTGGAGGGCGATCAGGGACACGGCGGCCGATGATAGACTGCGGCGCGTTCGA
>DASYVT010000098.1 GCA_035936835.1 Candidatus Methylomirabilota bacterium
CGAGGCCTGGCGCTACCTGATCGATCGCATGGGCTCGGATCCTAAGCGCACGGGCGCCATCGGCCACTGCATGGGCGGCCGGCTCCTCATCCCCTTCGCCGCCGACAACCCGGCGCTCCGCGCGATCGTCCTCTACTACCCTTCCGTCCGCGACGAGCCCGAATCCCCGCACCAGCCCCGGCACGCCTTCCATCTCGCCAAAACGCTCACCTGCTCCTCGCTCGTGTTCTGCGGCGGCAAGGACCACATCGCGACGCCTGCCATCCAGGGCCCGCTCTGGCAGAGCTTCCTCGCCAATGGCCACCTCGTCGAGTGGCATTTCTTCTCGGACGCCAACCACGGCTTCCGCCACCCCGACAACGCGGGCTTCCAGCCGCACTACGCCGACCTGACATGGCCGCTCGTCACCGACTTCCTGCAGCGCACGGTGTGATCAAGGAGGCGACCACCATGCCCATCACGATGCGCCAAGTTGGCCCTTGCTTCGCCGCCGAAGTGGACGGTATCGACATGACCAGGCCGCTCTCGGCCGAGCAGGTCGACGCCATTCATGCCGGCATGGATCGCTACGCCGTGCTGGTCTTCCACGACCAGCAGATCAACGACGAGCAGCAGCTCGCCTTCACGCGCAGCCTGGGAGAGATCGAGCACGCGATCGGCACGGGCCTTCGCGGGCCGGAAGCGCAACGGCTGCCGACGACCTTCGCCGACGTGTCCAATCTCGACAAGGACAACAAGGTCTTCGCGCGGGATGACCGCCCGAGGCTGTTCGGCCTCGGCAACCGGCTCTGGCATTCCGACAGCTCGTTCAAGGTAGTCCCGGCGAAGTATTCGCTGCTGCATGCCGTCAGCATCCCGTCGAAGGGAGGCAATACGGAGTACGCCGACATGCGAGCCGGGTACGATGCACTCGACGCCGAGACCAAGGCCGAGGTGGAGGAGCTGGTCTGCGAGCACTCCCAGCTCTTCTCGCGCAGCATCCTCGGCTTCACCGACTTCACCGAGGAGGAGCGCGAGCGCTTCAAGCCGGTGCGCCAGTGCCTGGTCCGGACACACCCGGTGACGAAGCGCCGGTCGCTCTACCTCGCCTCGCATGCGGGCGGCATCCTCGGCTGGCCGGTGCCCGAGGCGCGTGCCTTCCTGCGTGACCTCGTCGAGCACGCCACGCAGCGGCAATTCGTCTACGCCCACAGGTGGCGGGTCAACGACCTCGTGATGTGGGACAACCGGCAGACGATGCACCGCGCGCGACCCTTCCCGGCGCACGAGCCGCGCGACATGCGGCGCACCACGCTTGCCGGAGACGGGCCGACCGCGGCCCAGGCCGCCGCCTGATCTGCAGCGCGTCTAGGTCTTGATCCCGAGGAGCTTCGCCGCGGTCCCGCCCAGCATGGCGACGCGGTCGGCGTCGGACAACCCAGGCGTGGCGAGGATGAGATCCACGGAGGTCTTCGTCCACGGGTACGGATAGTCAGTGCCCATGACGACCTGGCCCGGTCCCGTTTCGGCGACCAGGTGTCGCATCCCCTCCGGTGTGAAGATGATGTTGTCGTAGTAGAGCTGCCGGATATACTCCGTCGGCTTCTTCGCCAGCGTCCTGGTGCAGCGATCCGGGAAGGTGAGGCAGCCCTGGTCGGAGCGCCCCGCGTAGGACGGCAGGAAGCCCCCGCCATGCGCCGCGCAGATCTTGAGCCCGGGGAAACGGTCGAGCGTGCCCTCGAAGATCAGGTGCGAGAGCGCGATGGTGGTCTCGAGCGGATTGCCGATGACATTGTCCAGCAGGCCATTGCCCTTGAAGCGGGTGGTCGCGTTCAGCTCGGCCGTGCCCTGTGGGTGAATGAAGACCAGCACGCCGAGCTGCTCGGCCTTGGCCCAGAACGGGTGGTACTTCGGGTCGGACAGCTCCTCGCCGTTGACGCTGCCGCCGATGGCCGCGCCACGCAGTCCGTACTTCTTGACCCCCTGCTCGAGCTGCTCGGCGGCGAGGTCCGGATGCTGCAGCGCCACCGTGGCGAAGGCCACGAAGCGCTCCGGGTTCGCCGCGCAGGCTTCGGCCAGCTTCTCGTTCTGGATCGTGATGAGCTGGCGCGCCACGTCGCGGTCCGCCTTGTACCAGTACGGGTTGATGCTCAGCGCCTCCACGTCGATGCCCTGCTCGTCCATCGCGCGGAGGCGGTCCGCCGCCTGCGACATGACCAGCACATTCGGCAGGTTCGGCGCACCCGTCACCTTCAGCCCCATCAGGGCCATCGCTTCGGGGACCGCGCAATGGGCGTGCACGTCGACCGTCTTCACCCGCTTGCCATTGACCACGACCTCACGGCGCCGCGGCTGCGCCTCCGCGCCTCCCGCTCCGCCCTGCAGCCCGCATGTGACGAAGGCGATCCCGGCGACTGCGCCCGCAGCATCCTCGATGAAGTCCCTGCGCGTCATCGCGTCCTCCTGAGTTTAGGGTTTGCCAGCGAGAGCACAGATTCTATACCGCCGGCGGGTCAAGGGAAACAGCCGCGCCGCGCTTGACACTGGGGCTCCGCGCAGGCTATCTGAGGAGTCTATGTCGGACAGGCCGGAGCAACGTCGGACGGTAGACGCGGTCATCGTCGGCGCCGGGTTCGCGGGGCTCTACATGCTCCACCGCCTGCGCGGGCTCGGGCTCTCGGTGCGGGTCTACGAGGCGGGCAAGGGCATCGGCGGCACCTGGTACTGGAACCGCTACCCGGGCGCGCGCTGCGACGTCGAGAGCATGGACTACTCCTACTCGTTCTCGGACGAGCTCCAGCAGGAATGGCGCTGGACGGAGCGGTACGCCTCCCAGCCGGAAATCCTGAAGTACATCAATCACGTCGCGGACCGGTTCGACCTGCGCCGGGACATCACGCTCGCGACCCGCGTGACCGCCGCCGTCTTCGACGAAGCGACGAACCGGTGGGACATCCAGACGGACGGCGGCGAGCGGGTCTCTGCGCGGTTCTGCATCATGGCGACAGGCTGTCTCTCCACGGCGCAGGTGCCCAGCTACAAGGGCCTCGAGACCTTCGAGGGCCTCTGGTACCACACCGGCAACTGGCCGCACGAAGGCGTGGACTTCACCGGCCGGCGGATCGGCGTCATCGGTACGGGCTCCTCCGCCATCCAGTCCATCCCGATCATCGCCCAGCAGGCGGCCCATCTCTACGTCTTCCAGCGGACCCCGAACTTTAGCGTCCCCGCGCACAATGCCCCGCTGGACCCGGAATACGAGCGGCGCTGGAAGTCGAACTATGCCGAGCATCGACGCGAAGCCCGCGAGTCTCGCGTCGGCTTCGTCGTCGAGCGCAACGATCATTCGGCGCTCGAGGTGTCGCCGGAAGAGCGTCTGAGCGAGTACGAAACCCGCTGGAACCGCGGCGGCCTCGGCTTCTCCTCGACGTTCGTGGACCTGCTGACGAATAAGGAAGCAAACGACACGGCCGCCGAGTTCTTCCTCGCCAAGATCCGGTCACTGGTCCGCGATCCGGCCATTGGAGAGGCCTTGTCGCCGCGGCATTATCCCGTGGGCACCAAGCGCCTCTGCGTCGACACCGGCTACTACGACACGTTCAATCGCGACAATGTCACCCTGGTCGATATCAGGAAGGCGCCGATCGAGGCGATCACCCCGCAGGGGCTCCAGACGCGGGACGAGGCCTACGCGTTGGACAGCATCGTGTTCGCCACGGGTTTCGATGCCATGACGGGCGCCCTGTTGAGCGTCGATCTCCGCGGCAGAGGTGGCAAGACGCTCCAGCAGAAGTGGGCCGAAGGTCCGCGGACCTATCTAGGCGTCTCCATCGCCGGCTTCCCGAATCTCTTCATCATCACGGGCCCCGGCAGCCCGTCCGTGCTGAGCAACATGATCGTCTCCATCGAGCAACACGTGGACTGGATCGCCGACTGCATCGCGTACCTGCGCGAGCATGGTCGCGCACGCATCGAGGCCACCGTCGAGGCGGAGGACGGCTGGGTCGAGCATGTCAACGAGGTCGGCCATCTCACGCTCTATCCCCTGGCCGACTCCTGGTACATGGGAGCCAATATCCCAGGCAAGCCTCGCATCTTCATGCCCTATATCGGCGGCGTCGGAGCCTACAGGCAGAAGTGCGATGACGTCGCGGCGAAGGGCTACGAGGGCTTTCGTCTGACCGGCACGCTCTAAGCGCCGGATAGCGTCACTCGCCGTCAGCCTTGGGCGCCCTTCGCCGCGCGCTCGATCAGGTCCTTCGCGCCGGCCTGGATCCAGGGGAAGAAGCTGGTCATCACCGCGCGCACGCCCAAGCGCGTATAGCGCTCGACGTTTCCGGAGTTCACGAGGGTACCGGGCACGTGGCCGGACTGGACGATCTTCGTGACCGCCTTGTCCACCGTCTGCTGGACTTCCGGGTGGCCCATGTTGCCGATGTGGCCCATGGAGGTCGCCAGGTCGTTCGGCGCCACGAAGAAGACGTCGATGTGGTCTACCGCGAGGATCTCGTCGAGGTTGTTGACGGCGACGATGTCCTCGATCAGGACGATCAGCAGGCTCTGATCGTTGGCGGTCTTGAGATAGTCGTCCACGGCGAAGCCCTGCCGGCTCGTGAACATGCCGCGCTTGCCGAGCGGCGCGAACTTCGCGGCCTCGACGGCCGACTCGGCCTCGGCGCGGGTGTTGACGTGCGGCACTACGATGCCCTGGGCGCCCCGATCGAGCGTGCGGTAGATCGTAGCGTAGTCGTTGTCCATCACCCGAACGACCGAGGTCACGCCCCAGAGATCGCAGGCCCGCGTCAGATTGCCGAGGTCGGCGTAGTCGACACCTCCGTGCTCGCCCTCCAGCCAGATGCCGTCCACGCCCAGCGGGCCGAGCTGATCGATCAGATCCGGTTCATTGGTGCCGGCCACGATCGTGGCGACCTTTCCAGCGGCGAGCTGCTGCTTCACGCGATTCGGTCGGATCTTCACGGCGTCTCCCTTAAGGCTCGTGGTGAATGTCGTGGTCGCGGCGGAGGCGCCGGACCATCCCAAGCGCGTACGGCGCTCCCTCCAGGAGCTGGGCCAGCATCAGATCGTCGAGCCGCAGGCCCGCCCGCCGGGCGCCCTGCACGGAGAGATCGCGCGTCTCGGCGTCGGCCTGGCCGTCGGTCACTGAGAGAACCGGCGGAGGGACGACGTCCGGCGCGACCGCGCCGGGCACGAGCGGGGGACGCCGCGTGTGCCACTCCGTGGCGCGCTCGTAGGCCTGGCCGATGCGCAGGATCGTCGGCTCGCCGAATGGCCGGCCGACCACCTGCATGCCAAGCGGGAGGCCATTTTTCCCGAAGCCGTTGGGCAGCGCCAACGCGGGCTGACCGGTGACGTTCCACGCGGTGAGCAGGCTTGGCTTCTGCCAGAACGACACGCTGCGGTAGTCCATCAGCGCCGGCGCCTCGCCCATGCCCGCGGTGACGAAAGCGTCGAACTTTGCATAGAACGGCTCCATCTCTGCCTTCATCCGAAGATGCTCGCGCGTGGCCAGCACGTAGTCGTGGGCGGTGAAGAGCACGGACGGCAGCACGCGCGAGAGAAAATCGGCGCCGAAGTCCTTGGGCCTGGCGACCAGGTTCTTCTGGTGGACGCTGAAGATCTCGCTCTCCGCGATGATGATCTTGACGTCGAAGTAGTCGCCCAGCGGCCGCACGCGGCATTCTTCGAGCGTGGGGCCG
>DASYVT010000099.1 GCA_035936835.1 Candidatus Methylomirabilota bacterium
CCGCGAAGGCGCCCACGACCTGCGCCGCGATATACGCAGGCGCGTCACGCCATGGAAATCCGCCGCGCCAGGCATCGGCGAGCGTCACCGCCGGGTTGAAGTGCGCGCCCGAGATCGGCCCGAACGCCAGGATCAGGGCGATGAGGGCCGCGCCGGTCGCGATCGTGTTCGCCAGCAGGGCGAGGGCCTGCTGGCCGGCGGCGAGGCGGCTGCCCATGATGCCGGAACCGACCACCGCTGCTATTGACCTTTGCGTAAGTAATGGAAACACTACTGCCATGGCGCGGACGGAAGATCCGAGGCAAGCACGAATGAGCGGAGTTTCTCAGGAGAGCGCCGGACTCGGCGGGCACTGCCGTGCAGGTTGAGGCGAATGTCCTGTTTGCCGCGCAGGATACTGTTGCCCGTGTGCCGCTTAAAGTCGTTCCAGACCTGTTCCGCCGGATTGAGTTCCGGGGCGTAGGTCGGGAAGCGTTCGAGGTAAAGCCTGGGATAGGCATCCTGAACTGCCCTGATGTGCGGTCCCTTATGAATCGTGCCCCCATCCCAAATGAGGATGACATGCCCGCGCAGATGCTTGAGCAGCAGTCGGAGAAACTTCGCCACCTGCGGGGCCTTGAAATTATCCTGTCGACACTGCACGTATAGACCCATTCGGGCGCGCTTGGATGCCACGGTAATCGCCGCGATCGCGGAGATGCGATCATGCCGATAGTTGTAGCGGACGATCGGCGTGCAACCCTGCGGGCCCCACGTTCGACGGCGTGTCGGAATGAGCATGAAGCCGCTTTCATCGAGGAACGCGATGTGGGCGCCACGTCGTCGGGCTTTTTTTTATCGCGGGCCACGTGTGCCGCTTCCAATGGGCGATGGCCTCCTCGTCGCGCTGGATTGCGCGGCGTTCCGGTACCTGGCAGCTCCAGCCGCAGGACTGCAGCACGCGCCAGAGGTGGCTCGGATGATACTGAACGCCGAACTCCTTGCGGATCAGAGACGCGATCCGCTTCAGAGTCCAAAGCTCGTTGGGGTAGCCGCAGGCCATGGCGCCTCGAAGAAGGAGCCGCAGGAGTCGCCCCTGCTGACGCGCGCTCAGCTTTTTGGGCCGCCCTGGGACGGGCTTTGATGCCAACGCCGCGTCTCCGTGTTTCCTCCAGTCCTGAACCCATCGGTGGACCGACGAGACCGATGAGCGAATGTTCCTGGCGATCTCGCTCAATCCCAATCCCTGTTTCAACAACTCGATGGCGCGACGGCGCCGCTTCTCCAACGATACCGCCGATCCATGGGGTCTCATGCCCCATAGTGTCACACCTTTCCATTACTTACGCAAAGATCAATAAGAGCAGGGCCGTGCCGACCGCTTCCGCGACCGCCCGTCGGCCGAGATCGGGCCGGTGACGTGGCGGCCCGCTCACCCCGCGATGGGCTTATGGGCGCGGACGAAGGCGCTCATGAACTTGCCGTCAACCTGTGGCGCGATGGCGTCGGCGTCGATCCCCGATCCGGCAAGGAAGTCGCGCGCGTCCTCCACGCGATAGACGCGGGTCGGCTCGACGTCCACGCCCGCGAAGCCCGCCTTGGCGAGCTTGTCGCGGTACTCCTGCTCCTCGAGCGCGCCGGCGACGCAGCCGATCCACAGCTCGACGCTGCGCCGGATGGCGGCCGGCACCTCCCCACGCACCACGACGTCGGAGACCGCGAAGCGGCCGCCCGGCTTGAGCACGCGGAAGGCTTCCGCCAGGACGCGGTCCTTGTCGGCCGAGAGGTTGATCACGCAGTTGGAGATGATGACGTCCACCGAGTTGTCCGGGAGCGGGATCTGCTCGATCTCACCCTTGAGGAATTCCACGTTCTGGACGCCTGCTTTGCGCTGGTTCTCGCGCGCCAGGGCCAGCATCTCGTCCGTCATGTCGAGGCCGTAGGCCTTGCCCGTCGGGCCCACGCGATTTGCGGACAGCAATACGTCGATGCCGCCGCCCGAGCCCAGGTCGAGCACGGTCTCGCCGGGCTTGAGCTCGGCCAGCGCCGTGGGATTGCCGCAGCCGAGCGAGGCGGCCGCGGCCTCGGCGGGCAGGCACGCCTTCTCGCTCTCCGTGTAGAGGTGGGAGGTGATCGGGTCGGCCTCGCGCCCCGAGACGCTGCCGCAGCAGGAGCTGCCGCCGGCAGTGACCTTGAGCGCCGCCTTGCCGTACTTGTCCTTCACGATCTGCTTGATGTCCTGGTCGGCCATGATCAGCCCCCGCAGCAGGCGTTGCTCTTGGCCAGCTGGAGCCCCTTGGCCGCCGCCACTCCCGAAGACACCTCATCCTCGAGGTCGTAGTTGAGGTGGTAGACCTCCCACTCGACGCCGTCCGGGTCCTGGACCCAGAACTTGTCCTGGTTGGCGTGGCAGCAGTTGACTCCCATCTCTTCGCGCACGGGCAGTCCGGCCGCCTTCACGCGGGCGAGCTGGGTTATCACGGCGTCCACGGTGTCCACCTGGACGCCGAAGTGGTTCACCGTGCCCACGGCGGCGTGCCCGCCCTCAGAGAGGGCGAGATTGACGGGCGCCCACGCCGGGAGGAACTTGACGTACCCCGTCTTCACCTTGACCGGGTCCCCGCCGAGGAACCGCTCGTAGAAGTCGCGGCTCTTGCCCAGATCCGACACGTGCATGTGCAGATGCACCTTCGCGGACATGTGGAACCCTCCTTTAACAGCAGGCGGTCAGCAGACGCGCCAGCGTCGTCGCCGTTTCCCGCTGCACGGAATAGTAGATGTACCGCTCTTCCTTCCTGCTTTCGACGAGCCCGGCCCGCCGGAGCAGGTCGAGGTGATGCGACAGGGTCGGCCCCGGAATCTCGACCGCCGCCTGGATCTCGCCGACCGAGACTTCCTTCCCGGCACGGACCAGGAAGAAGAATACCTGGAGACGGCTCAGGTGGCCGAGGGCCTTGAACGCCTCGACGTGGCTTTCGTCCGCGTCCAGCCGGGCCATCGGAAGGCGGGCTATAGTTTTCATGTTTCGAAGGATATAGAACTATCGAACGGATGTCAAGCGGGATTCTTGAACGAGCGCGAGATCCAGTAGAACGCGGCCGCCGCCACGGCCAGCATCCCCAACCCCGCGCCGGTGAAACCGAAAATAACTTTTCCGATGCCGAAGAGGGTCGCGTAGACGGCGACGATGCCGGCGATCCAGTTCGTCCACGCGAGCGCCCCGCCGGGAATAGGCTCGCGTCCGAATCCGAGCCGCGCCGACACCGTCGCCCAGCCGGGGCCGCCGGGACGCACGCGCCGGTAGAAGGCGTCGAGCACCGAGTCGGGCTCCGGGCGCGTGAGGAGCGTCACCGTCAGCCACACGGCTGTGCTGCAGGCGACTGTCACCAGCATCACAGTCGCGGTCGCGTTGGGATCGTTCGCGGCGAACCGCGGCTTGATGAAGGCGAAGCCGAGCAGGCTGATCACGAAGCTCGCCACCGTGGCGGAGATCTCGCTCCACGCGTTGATGCGCCACCAGTACCAGCGCAGGATCAGCACGAGCCCCGTACCGGCGCCGAGCGCCAGAAGAAGCTCCCACGCTTTCTCGACGCTCGAGAGCTGGGAGGTGACGGCGATCGACCCGAGGAAGAGGAGGACCGTCGCGGCGCGGGAGACGGCGACGTAGTGCGCCTGGCTCGCGTCCCGCTTCACGAAGCGCTTGTAGAAGTCGTTGACGAGGTACGACGCGCCCCAGTTGAGGTGCGTCGCGACGGTGCTCATGTACGCGGCGGCGAAGCCGGCGAGCATGAAGCCGCGCCACGGCGTCGGCAGGAGGTCCACGAACGCCTGGACGTAACCGGCTTCTCTATCTTGAAGACTCGGGTAGAGGATGACGGTGGCGAGGCCGGTGACGATCCACGGCCACGGCCGCAGCGCGTAGTGCGCGATCTGGAAGAAGAGCGTGGCGAGCACGCCGTCCCTCTCCGTCCGCGCGCTGAAGATGCGCTGGGCAATGTAGCCGCCGCCTCCCGGCTCGGCGCCCGGGTACCACGCCGCCCACCACTGGACCGACAGGTAGACGCCCAGGGTGAGGAGCGGCATCCAGGCGTAGGCGTGAAGGCCGGTGGCCGTCGCGCTCACCGGAAGGACGGACAGCGCCGCCGCCTCGCTCCCGAAGTGCTGGACCAGCTTGATCTTCATGACGTCGATGCCGCCGACCGCGCGCACCGCGTAGACCGCGAGGACGATGACGGCGCTCATCTTGATGACGAACTGGACGAGGTCGGTCCACAGCACGGCCCACATCCCCGCGGCCACCGCGTAGACGGCGGTGATCGCGAAGCAGATGCCCACGGCGACGACCTCGCCGCTCACCGTCATCCCGGCGATCGTCACGTCCCGCAGGCCGAGCGAGATCGTCAGGATCTTGATCATCGCCCGCGTGACCCAGCCGAGGATGATGAGGTTGATCGGGATGGCGAGGTAGAGCGCGCGGAAGCCGCGAAGGAAAGCCGCGGGCCGTCCGCCGTAACGCACCTCGGCCAGCTCGGCGTCCGTCATGACTTCGGCCCGGCGCCAGAGCCGGGCGAAGAAGAAGACGGTCAGCATCCCGCTCATCACGAAGTTCCACCAGAGCCAGTTTCCCGCGACACCCTTGGTGGCGACGAGCGCCGCGACGACGAGCGGCGTGTCGGCGGCAAAGGTCGTGGCGACCATCGCCGTGCCGGCGAGCCACCACGGCACCTGGCGCCCGGAGAGAAAGTACTCGTCGAGGCTCTTGCCGCCGCGCTTCGTGAAGAAGAGCCCGATCGCGGTGCAGAAGAGGAAGTACGCGGCGACGATCGCCCAGTCGAGCGGGGTGATGGTCATGGCGCGATCACGCGGAGGCGCCGCAGCTCGGTGATGCCGGCGGCGTCGTAGCCGAGGCCGCGGAGGATCTCGTCCGTGTGCTCGCCCAGCTCGGGCGCGCGGCCTGCCGGGACCTTCGGTTGCCCGGCCACGAAGACCGGGTTGCTGACCGTGCGGAAGGGGCCCTCGGCCATGGGGACGATGACCTCGGCCGCGGTCATCTGCTGATCGTCCTTGACGTCTTCGATGCGCGCGATGGGTCCGAAGGTGACGCCGTAGGACTTGAGGCGCTCGCGCCACCCGGCCCAGTCCCGCGAGGCGAAGACGGCGTCGAGGATGGCGACGAGCTCCGCGGCATTGGCCTGGCGTGACTCGAAGGTGGCGAAGCGCGGGTCGGAGGCGAGCTCAGGCCTCTCGATGGCGCGGGTGAAGGGCTCCCATCCTTTTTCGGCACGCAGCACTGTCAGGATGAACCAGCGGTCGTCCTTGCAGCGGTAGAAGTTGATGATCGGGTTGCGGCACCCCTCGCGCGGCATCCGCTCCGGGAACTTGGCGTCACAGAGCGAGGCCTGGATGAGCGTCGAGTTGGCCCAGGCGCCGCTCGCCATGAGCGAGGTGGAAACCTTGGCGCCCCGGCCGGTCTTCTCGCGCTGGTAGAGCGCCAGCATGACGGCGCCGAAGAGCACCATGCCCGTCGGGTGGTCGCCCATGCCCGGCATCGAGTGGGACGGCGGGCCGTCCGGGGCGTGCACGAGGTCCATCAGCCCGGAGCGCGCCCACCAGGCGTTGATGTCGAAGCCGGGCTTGTTGGCCTCTTCGCCGACTTCCCCGTAGCCCGTGACGAGCGCGTAGACGAGCCGTGGGTTGAGGGGCTTGAGCTCTTCATAGGTGAGACGGAGTCGCGCGAGCACGGCGGGAGGGAAGTTGGTGACGAGGACGTCGGCGCGCGCCGCCAGCCTGAGGAAGGCCTCCCGCCCCTCGGGCTTGCTGAGGTCCACGGCGAGGCTCTTCTTGTTGCGCGAGTCGAGCAGCCAGGAGTAGTTGTGCTCGCTCACGGGCAGCCCCGGCAGCTCGCCGAGCCGCCGGTTCGGGTCGCCCCCGTCGGGCGTTTCGACCTTGATCACCTCGGCGCCGAAGTCGGACATGACGGTGGCGGCGGACGGGCCGGCGAGAAAGCTGCCGACGTCCAGCACGAGGATGCCGTCGAGGGCGCGCGGTGAAGGGCTCATCGTGGAGCGATTGAGGACGTTACGGCCGAGAGCGCGCGGATGTCAAGCGAAGCGCCAGCCGTCGAGCGCTCGCGGGTTCTTCGGGATGATGCGCAGCGGCAGGTCGCGAGGGCCGAGGATGCCCGCGTCGAGGAGCGGCTGAGCGCCTCGCCCGAGCGACGAGCGTCTGAGCGACGGCATGGTCGAGAGTCGGCTCGCGAGGGCGTGGGCTTGGGCGGGAAGCGTGACGACGCCGCCGGGGAGCCAGAGAGGGAAGTCGCCGCGCTTCCGGTCAACCGGACCCGCGAAGACTGGCACCTGTGTCCAGAGCCTGTCCCGGCTCGCGCGCGGGATGGGCTCGGCACGACCGGCCGCAACGTCCCATATCGTGATGGCCGCCGCAGCGCGGGCGCCCGTGAGCGCTTTCTTGCGCGTCTTCCAGGTGAGCGACAGCGCGAGCGAGCGTCCGTGGCAGAGGACGCGGTGTGGAGTCCGCGGCGGCATGTAGAAGAGCGAGCCGGGCTCGAGGTGGCGAGTGGTCCAGCCGCGGCCGATCATCCTGGATTCGTCGAGATCCGCGCTCGTGCCCCGCGGAACCTGCGGCCCCGTCGTCACCGTGCGCCGTCCTTCGAGCTGCACCCAGACGCTGTCCACTTCGCCGTCGTGGTGGAGCCCCATGCCCTGGCGGGCTTTGCCGTTAACGAGGAAGAGAAAGGAGGTCTCCTCCCGGCCCGGGCCGAAGAACGTCGCACGGAGCGCCGCCATGAGACGCGCCACGCGCGGCAGCACCTGGTGGACCTGCGGCATGTAGATCGTGGCGCCCGCGGCGAAGGCGCGAGCGATCTGCGCGTGGGTAGGCCGCCGCTGGTAGGTCCGCTCTGCCGCGATCTGGACGGGAAGGCCGGAGCGGGCCAGCCCTATCGCCTCGCGAAAAGACGGCGCGAGCGCTGTGCTGTTACTTCTTCGAGGCGGCGTAGCGCTTCTCGACGTAGTCGTCGAGAATCTCGAGGAACTCGGCGACGATCCTGTCGCCCTTCAGCGTGAGCTTGAGCGCGCCGTCCACGAAGACGGGCGCCTTGGGCTCCTCGAAGGTGCCGGGCAGCGAGATGCCGATGTTGGCGTGCTTGCTCTCGCCGGGGCCGTTGACGACGCACCCCATCACCGCGACCTTGAGCTCTTCGACGCCCGCGTACTTCGACTTCCACACCGGCATCTGGTCGCGGAGGTAGGTCTGGATCTCCTCGGCCATCTCCTGGAAGAAGGTCGAGGTCGTGCGCCCGCAGCCGGGGCAGGCCGTCACCTGCGGCAGGAAGCTCCTGAGCCCCATGGACTGGAGGATCTGCTGGGCGACCAGCACCTCTTCCGTTCTGTCGCCGCCGGGCTTGGGGGTGAGCGACACGCGGATCGTGTCGCCGAGTCCCTCCTGAAGCAGGATCGAGAGCCCGGCGGAGCTGGCGACGATGCCCTTGGCGCCCATGCCCGCTTCGGTCAGCCCAAGGTGCAGGGGATAGTCGGAGCGCGGCGCCAGCATCCGGTAGACGTCCACCAGGTCCTGGACGCCCGAGACCTTCGCCGAGAGGATGATGCGGTCGTGGGCCAGGCCCGTCTGCTCGGCCAGCTCGGCCGACTGAATGGCGCTCTCGACCATGGCGTTCATGGTCACGTCGCGCGCGGAGAGCGGCTCGCGCAGCTTGGAGTTCGCGTCCATCATCTCGGTCAGCAGGTTCTGGTCGAGGCTGCCCCAGTTGACGCCGATGCGCACGGGCTTGCCGTTGTCCACGGCGACCTTGACGATGGCGGTGAAGTTGTCGTCGTGGTGCTTGCCGCCGACGTTGCCCGGGTTGATGCGGTACTTGGCGAGCGCCTTCGCGCAGGCGGGATACTTGGTCAGGAGCACGTGGCCGTTGTAGTGGAAGTCGCCGATGACGGGCGCCTGCACCTGCTTGACGATCTCGGGGACGGCCCGCGCCGCGGCGTCGTTGTTGACCGTCACGCGCACGAGCTCGCTGCCCGCCGCGTGGAGCGCGTTGACCTGCGCCACCGTGCCGGCGATGTCCGCCGTGTCGGTGTTGGTCATGGATTGGACGACGATGGGCCGCTCGCTGCCGACCGTGACGCCGCCCACGTCCACCAGCACCGTCTTCCTGCGCCTGGAGAAGCTCATATCAGCGCCCACTATATCACGGGGATCGAGGGCTTCCAGAGCGCCTCAGGATCGTGGATAATCGGGCTCTGGAGAACCCAAACCCCGATCGAGGAGAACGCCATGCTCGTCGTCGAGACCCCGAAGGACCTGAAGCAGCACATCGGCAAGACGCTCGGCCCGTCCGAGTGGATCGTCGTGGACCAGCCCATGATCGACAAGTTCGCGGAGGCGACCGGCGACCACCAGTGGATCCACGTGGATGTCGAGCGCGCGAAGAAGGAGATGCCTGGCGGCAAGACGATCGCCCACGGCTACCTGACGCTGTCGCTCCTGCCGAGGCTGGTTCCGCAGCTCCTGAAGGTGGAGAAGCGGAGCCGGGGCCTCAACTACGGATCCAACAAGGTCCGCTTCACCAACACCGTGCCCGCCGGCTCGCGGGTCCGGCTCAAGCAGACCATCAAGAACGTGGAAGACGTCGAGGGCAACGGCGTGCGCATCACCTCCGAGATGGTGATGGAGATCGAGGGGCAGGAGCGCCCGGCGCTGGTCGCCGAGACCCTCGGCATCCAATATGCCTAAGCCCTGTTACTGGAAGCGGGCCTTGGCCTTCTCGTAGGTCTGCTTGACGGCGTTCATCGCCGAGTTCGCGGCGGCCTTGACGTCGTTCCACGCTGAGGCGGAGGAGGACTTGACGGCCTCCATCTTCTGGGCGAGGACGGCCTTCTGCCGGTCGAGCGCTTCCATGTCGCGCGCGAACTCGGCCTTCACGGCATCGCTCGCGCGCCCGGCCCTGGCCTTGAGCTCGTCGACCTTGACGTCGAGCTCCCGCATCTGCGCGGAGAGCGCGCGCTGGTACTCTTCCTTCTTCTCGTACGTGTAGTCGGCAGCCTGGCGGCTGTCCTCCTTCACGCCGGCGACGGTGTTGCAGCCCGCGAGCAGGGCGACCCCGATGAGCCCGATGACGAGAGTGCGCATGGATCCTCCTGCGCTGACGGTAGACGAGCGTGGGCGCAGCGTCAAGCGGCCAGGCGACCAGGCGCGCCTTAGCCGCTCGCGGATGCACGTTCCGGCGCTATTCGATGGACGGCGAGGGCCGAGAGGCCGCAGGCGGCGATGAGGCCGGCCATGGGCACCGCGGTGCCATTGCCCAGCGCGCCCAGCAGCGTCCCGACGACGGCGCCCGCTCCGAACTGCACGGTGCCGAGCAGAGCCGAGGCGCTGCCGGCATTGCGCCCCTGGGGCGCCAGCGCCGCGGTGACCACGTTCGGCAGGACGAAGCCCAGGCCGAGATGTAGACGAAGAGCGGGAGGAGGAGTCCCGGAAGCCCGCCGGCGCCGGTCCACGCGGCGGCAAACAGGAGAACGCCCGCCAAGGCAGTGACGACGAGCGCACGCGAAAGGATTCGGGCGCCGGCTACCCGTCCGAGGAGCGCGCGGTTCAGCTGCGACGCGATGATGAGGCCGAGGGCGTTCAGGCCGAAGAGCCAGCCGTAGTGGTCGGGCCGCACGCCGTGGATCTGCATGAAGACGAACGGCGAGCAGAAGATGTAGGCGAACATCTCCGAGATAACCAGGACGCCCGACAGGTTGTAGCGCATGAAGGCGCGGTCACGCAGGAGCCGCGCGTAGGTGCGCAGCGCGTCGCCCGTGCCTCCGCGGGCGCGCCGCTCGGGCGGCAGGGACTCTCGGAGGTCGCCGAGCACGGCGGCCAGGCAGAGGAGCCCGAACGCCGCGAGGGTCCAGAAGATTGCCCGCCAGCCGAACAGGACGAGGATCTGCCCACCCGTCAGCGGAGCCAGGATGGGCGCCAGCCCCATCACCAGCATGAGGAGCGAGAAGACGCGCGCCGACTCTCGCTCGTCGAATCGGTCGCGGACGACGGCGCGCGCGATGACGATGCCCGCGCACCCCCCGATGGACTGGACGAAGCGCCACGCGACGAGACCCTCGACGGACCGGGCCAGGGCGCAGGCCGCCGAGGCGAGGACGAAGAGTGAGAGGCCGAAGCAGAGCGGGCGCATGCGCCCGTAACGGTCGGAGATCGGGCCGTAGAAGGCCTGCCCGAACCCCAGCCCGCCGAAGAACACCGCGAGCGTGAGCTGCACCTGCGCTTCGCTCGCCGCGAGATCGCGCGAGATCGCCTGGAAGCTCGGCAGGTACATGTCGATGGACAGCGGCCCGAACGCCGACAGCGCGCCCAGGATGAGGGCGAGGGTTCTCACAGGCCGGGCCACCGCCCTCTCAGAACATGCCGTTGGAGTTGGCCGCCTTCTCGGGAATGGGCTGGACGACGTCCCAGTGCTCGACGACCTTGCCGTTCTCGAGCTTGAAGATGTCGATGATGGCATTACCGCGGGTGCCGGGCTCCCGGACGGCGTGGACGTGGAGGATGACGTAGTCGCCGTCGGCGAACACGCGCTTGATCTCGCTGCGCGAGCCGGGGAACTTCTCCTTCAGAAACTGGAGGAAGGTCTTGAACCCCTCGGGGCCGTCGGGGGCGTTGGGGTTGTGCTGCGTGTACCGCGGGCCGAAGTACTTCGCCGCCGCTTCGAAGTCCTTCTGGTTGAGCGCCTTTTCGTAGAACTCCACCACGACCTTCTTGTTGGCCTCCTGCTGCTGGGCGTCGGCGGCGCCGGCCGCCAGCGCCGTGAGCGCGAGGGCGGCCGCCGCCAGGGCGAGGGTGCTTCGTATCATGACGTTCTCCTTTCGAGGCAGGTTCGGAACCGCGTTGACGGTGCTAGTATATGCGGACTAATTGCCCCGAGGAGGCGCGATGCCCGAATCCATTCCAGCGACGCTCATCATCGACACCTTGAAGGACACCTTTCGCGAGGCGCGCGCCGCGCTGGCGGCGGAAGTCGCCGAGCCGCCGAAGCACAGCCACCTCGGCTGGATCCTGAGCGTGCCGGACACGCACCAGAAGTCGGTGCTGGCCGCGCTCGACAAGGAAGAGCAGATCCGGGTCCTGACCTGCGCGACGGAGGACGAGGCCACGACCATCGCGGCCGGCCTCCACATCGGCGGCGAGCCGTGCGTGCTGATGATCCAGCACGCGGGGCTCTACGCCTCGGTCAACACGCTGCGGGGCGTGGGGATGGACGGCCAGATCCCGCTCTTCTACATGATCGGCCTTCTGAGCCGGGAGAAGGACAAGGACCCGAGCGAGTCACGGCATTCCATGGTCCGCTACTGCGAGCCGCTCCTCGATACCTTCGGCGTGCCGCACGCACGGCTCGAAGGGCCCGACGACGTCCACCTGATCCCCGAGTACTACCGCCTGAGCCGCGCGCGCAAAGGTCCGGCGGTCGTGCTGGTCGGCCTGGAGACCATCTAGCCATGGCCCCCGACGTGAAGCCCCCCGACGTGAAGCTCATGAAACCCGAAGAGATCCTGACGCTGATCCATGCCCAGCGGGGGAGCGCCATCTGCGTGCCGACCATGACCACGTCGCCGGCCTGGCGGACCATCGCTCCCGACGATCTCTCCGTCGGCTGCGTCGGCTTCATGGGCGGCGCGTCCTCACTGGGCCTGGGACTTGCCCTCGCCCGGCCCGACCGCCGCGTCCTGGTGCTGGACGGCGACGGCTCGCTACTCATGCAGCTGGGCTCGCTCGCCACCGTGGCGGGCGCCGCCCCGCGGAACCTCGTGCACTTCCTGTTCAAGAACGGCGTCTACCATACGTCGGGCGCTCAGGGGATTCCGGGCGGGCTGACCGTGGACTTCGTCGCGATGGCCAAGGGCGCGGGCTACCGGATGGCGTGCGCCATCCACAACATCGAGGATTTCAAGCGCCGGCTTCCCGAGTTGCTGAAAGCCGAGGGACCGGTCTTCGTGGAGCTCCACACCGGTTTGTCCGAGCAGACGCCGATGACCGCGCGCGGCGGCGTGCCCTTTCCGCAGCAGGTCAGCGACCTGCGCGCGAAACTCCTGAAGCCTCGCGCGCGCGCCTAGTCGGCGCGTCCTAGCGGGCAGCGGGTGCCGGCGATGTCTGCGCCGCCTCGAGCTGGGCAATGGGGGTCAGGTCTTGCAATCCGACATTGGGGCTCGGCAGATGGTCGTTCGTCGCGGTTGGCTCTGATCGGCAATGTATGATTGCAAGACCTGACCCCGATCCCCATTGCGACCATAAGAACGATGCGACGGACTTTCATCGGGATCTCCGCGAGTGTTCGGTGCGCTTGGTGGCCCGCATGGTGGGCACGCGGGCGCGTACTGTCAAGCGAGCGCCGGCTGGGATACTCTGGCGCGCGATGACGATGCGGGCGCTCGGCCTCGCTGTCCTGTTGCTCGCGTCGTCGTGTCCTGTCCTCGCGCAGACCGAGTCGCCGGATGCGTCGAAGAACGAGCCGGCGACGAAAGCCGATGTCCAGAAGACGCCGCAGGAGAAAGCCCAGAAGGAAGACCCGGACGCCCTCGCGCGAGAACGCCGGCAGGCCGTCATGATCCGCCCGCTTCCCGTGGCCGCGCCGTTTCCGATCTCCATCAACGGCGCCTTCCGCGGAGGTGTCCAGTGGATCGTGAAACCCGAGCGGGCGAAAGACGACGTGTTCGGCTTTGGCGCGTTCGACCTCATCGTGACGGCCCGCCCCACGCCGAACATCACGTTCCTCATCGACGTCGAAGCCCTCGCCGGGCAGGGCCCCGATCGCGCGCTCGGCAGCCTCTCGCGCATGAATGCCGACGCCGATCGATCGGAAGGCAGCGACACCAAGCTCACGTTGCGCGAGGCGTGGGTGCGCATCCAATCGCCCGACGCGCGCGTGCGCTTCAACGTCGGCAAGCTCGACGTGACGCACTACTTCGACCGCAACGTCTTCGCGGGGGACGAGACACGTCAGTTCGTGAACGGCTCGCTGACGGGCAACCCCATGCTCCGGCAGCCGCCGAACAGCCCGGGCGCGGCCATTCGCATCAGCCAGGGCGACTGGCGCTACGCGTTCGGTGTGCATGCGCCCGACGATTGGGACACCCCGATGCGCGGCTTGCCGTACTTCATCGGCGAGCTCGGACGACGCAACATCTTTCCGCTGGCCGGCCATTATCGGTGGTGGGCGCGCGTCGGCTCGGTGCCGGATCGGCGGGACGACGTCACGTGGGGCACCGGGCTCAGCGTCGATCAGCTTGTCGCCGAAAACACGGGCCTGTTCTTCCGCGCGGGCCTGAGCCGCAGCGACGGCGAGGCGCTGACGCCGCACGCCTGGTCGGGCGGCGTCCAGCATTCACCGGACTGGCTCGGACGGCCGAAGGATCTCGTCGGGGTCGGCTACACGTTCCAGCGCGAGACAGCGGGCCGTGAGCGCGCCGCCGAGGTCTACTACAATGTCTCGCTCGCGGAGTGCTGTCAGGTGATCGCGAACGTGGAGTGGATCGTCTCGGGACCGAACCAGGTCACCGGGCGCCGCAACCGCGACGTGGTCGTGCCCGGCCTGCGCGCCTTGATTCTCTTCTAGCAGGGTGCGGAGGGTAGATAGCATAAAGCCCGTTCTCAGTCATGGCCTGGGGAATGGGGGTCAGGTCTGGGAATGGGGGTCAGGTCTTGCAATCCGACATTGGGGCTCGGCAGATGATCGTTCGTCGCGGCTGGCTCTGATCGGCAATGTATGATTGCAAGACCTGACCCCGATCCCCGTACTCACGGGCCTGTCCGAGCAGTCGCCGATGACCGCGCGCGGCGACGTGCCCTTTCCGCAGCAGGTCAGCGACCTGGGCGCGAAGCTCCTGACGCCCCCCGCGCGCGCGTAGGCCGCGCTTCCTAGCGGGCGGCGGGGGCCGGCGAGGTTTGCGCCGGCTCGAGCTGGACCTTGTGGCCCCAGATAGTCCCGCGGTCGTGCCGCTGGACCTGCCAGACCGTGTCGTCCACCAGCCGTCCGCCCCAGCCGTACTCGACCTCGAAGCCCGAGGGCGTCGACATGTAGAAGGACACCATCTGGTCGTTGGAGTGGCGGCCGAGCGAAGACACCACAGGGACGCCCGCCCGGGTCGCCAGGTCGAGCGCGGTCCCGACATCGTCCAGCGTGTTGGTCTCGAGCATGAAGTGCCACAACTTCTTGTCGCGGCTCCGGGGCAGGTCCGGGATGCTGGGCTGGAAGGCGATCGAGTGGTGTCGCGGGTTGCAGTGCAGGAACACCAGGGTATTGATGTAGTCGGAGATCCTGAAGCCGAGCGCCTTCGTGAGGAGCCCCGCGCTTTCGTCGCGGTCCGTGGAGCGCACGACGACGTGGCCGAAGCCGAGCGAGCCCGTCTTGAAGCCTGACATGGGGCGCGCCGGCTGGAAGGGCGGGTCCCAGCGGGTATTGGGGCCGATGGAAAGCTCGAAGGGCAGTTCGCCCGTCTCGAACTTGACGAAGTCGATGAGCCGGCGGTGGGAGATCTCGGCCGGCGTGCCGTGAGTAATGGAGACGCCGGCGGCCTTGAGCGTGGCCTTGCTGTCCTCGTACTCTGCCTGGGTCGGCGTCTGGAGCCCGATATAGAGGACGTCGTCCTCGCCGCTCGGGTGGAGCGCGATCCGGTGGTGGTTCTCGTCCATCCGCAGGTACACGGTGCCGTCGTCGGCGCGCTCGATGATCTGCATGCCGAGGATGTCCGTGGCGAAGCTCTTCCAGGCGCCCATGTCGCTGACGCCGATGCCGAGGTACGCGAGCTGAGAGACAGCCATGGCTTTGTCCTCCCCTGAGGTTGGTGCGGCTACGATAGCGACGGCCGGCCGCGCAGTCAAGCTACAAGGATGCTAGAATCCGCCCTCGCCGGACCTCTAGCAGGATGCTGGGAAACGCGCAGGCTGCTCAAAAAGGTCCAGATGCGAGGCGGCGCCCGACGGCCGCGCGCGAGGCGTAGTCCCTCTACGTTGAGCGTGCGGCCGAGGGCGCCAACGAAGCAGATGGGCCTTTTTCAGCAGCCTGCTAGCTGATCGCCCGCAGGCGCCTGGACGTGAGCAGCAAGAGCGCGTTCGCGGCCACCATGGCGCCGCCGAACATCACGGCGAAGCGCGCGTCCACCGCGGCGGCGAGGGCGCCGGCAAGCAGGCCGCCCAAGGGTAGCAGGTTCCAGCAGAGGGAATACAGGCTCATCACCCGGCCGCGAAGGTGATCGGGCACGTGCTGCTGGAGGTAGGTGTTGACCTGCATAAGGTAGAAGGTGTTGCAGAACCCGACGAGCACCAACACGGACAGAGCCAGCCACATCGCCTCGGATCTCGAGAACACGATCAAGAGGCCGCCCAAGGCCGTCGCCGTGACCAGGAGCGCCGTGCCTCGGCGAAGAGTCAGATGGGCGATCGTCGCCACCGTGAGGCTGCCGAACAGCGCGCCTGCGCCATGCGCGGCGTTCAGGAGTCCGTACCCGGTCGGGCCGGCGTTGAAGTACGAGTCGGCGTAGATCGGCAGCAGCGTGAGGTAGGACATGGCGAAGAGGCTGTTGAAGAGAGCGAGCGCGATCAGGCTCGTGAACACGAAGTTGTGCCCCACGAAGGAGAGACCCTCGGCGAACTGCTGGAGCACGTGCCGGCCATCGTGCGCCCGCGTATCGCCGTGCACCCGGAGGCGGCTATACAGGAAGAGCGCGATGCACGAGGCGGCGGCCGCCATCCCGAACCCGACCGCCCCGCCGAACGCCGCGATCAGGATGCCGGTGATGGACGGGCCGATCATGCGCCCGGCCTGCCACGGGATCGAGCCGAGCGCGATCGCGTTCGCGAGTCGCTCGCGTTCGATCAGCTGGGGAATGAGCGCCATGCGGCTCGGCTCGTCGAACGCCCGGAAGGCGTTGCTCAACGCGGCCAGCACCAGCAGATGCTCGATGCGGGCCAGCCCGAAGAGCGTCAGGGCGAACGCGGCGGACAGCGTCAGAGCGATCAGGGTCTGCGTGGCGACCAGGAGCCGCAGGCGATTCATGCGGTCGGCGAGGACGCCGCCGAAGAGCTGGAAGAGGACGAGCGGCACTCCCTGCGCCAGTCCGAGATAGGCCAAGGACATCGGATCCCGGCTGACCTCCCAGGTCATCCAGGCGAAGGTCATGTATTCCGCCCGGTGCCCGAGCACGTAGAAGACGAGCCCGAACCAGTAGAGGCAGTAGTTCCGCCCCTTCAGGGCAGCGAACGTCGACAGCCTGGCCGTCTGCGTGGACGCGGGCAAGGAGCGGTCGGGCTCTCGCCTACTCGATCGTCAGCACGGCCTTGCCGGGGAAGCGCCGGGCCATCAGGTCCTGCGCGACCTGGCTGATTTCCGCCCACGGCCGCTCCAGGCTGATGTGGGGTGCCAACTGTCCCGCCGCCACGAGGTCGGCGAGCCGGCGAAGGCCCACTGAGGCCGGCTCGCTGCCGAGCTCGGTGAAGAGGTAGAAGCCGTACAGCGTGGCGCGCCCGGTGGCGAAGAACGTGCGCGTGTCGAACGTGACCTCGGCGGATGCCGAGACTCCGAGCGTGACGCAGACGCCGCCGCGCTCGAGGGCGGCCAGCGCCGTGCCGAGGGTGCGCCCGCCCACGGACTCGATGACGAGGTCGTACTTTGGCGAGGGCGGAATGTCTTCGCCCACGACCACCTCGTGAGCGCCGAGCTGGCGCAGCGCGGAAACCTGATCGGCGCGCCGGGCGCTGGCCGTCACGTGAGCGCCGGCGAGCCGCGCGAGCTGCACCGCGAAGTCGCCGACACCGCCCGTGGCGCCGGTGACGAGCACGCGGCGACCGAGCAGCAGCCCGCCCTTGCCGAGCCCATGGAGCGCTGTCAGTCCGGCCACGGGGAAGGTTGCGGCCTGGGAGAAGGTCACCTTGTCGGGCAGCGCGGCGAGGGCATGGCTTGGCACCGCTACCCGCTCCGCCCACGCTCCTTCGGACAGAAGACCGACGACCCGCGTCCCGGTGCGCGGGCCCGAGCCGTCCGCGGCGGCGCGTTCGACCAGGCCGGCCAGGTCCCAGCCCGGACGCCAGCCGGCGGGGGCCATGCCGGATCGCCTGACCTCGCCGCGGTTCAGCGAGATCGCGCGAACGCGCACGAGCGCTTCGCCACGGTCGGTGACAGGCTCGGCGACCGGCCGGATGACGAGCCGGCCCGGCGCTTCAGGATCGACGACGACGGCACGATTGGCGGGCATAGGGAGTTGCCTCCGTCAGAGGGTCAGGTTCGTCCAGCATAGTACAGACGCGTGGCAGCAGAGTACAGACGCGTGGCAGCAAAGTACAGACGCGTGGGCCGAAAGGCAATCCGCCCGCCGCCGTCAAGCTGGGGTATCCTTGGTCGGCGCATACGACCATGACTCTCGCTGACCGCGTGGCGATCGTAACCGGAGCAGGGAACGGCATCGGCAAGGCGACCGCGCTGGCCTTGGCCCGGGCCGGCGCTCACGTCGCCGCCGTCGACGTCGACGCCGGGGTCGCCAAGGCGACGGCGGATGCCGTCGCGGCGCTCGGGCCCCAGAGCCTGGCGGTCGACACCGACGTCGGAGATCTCGCCAGCATCGACCAGATGGTGCAGCGAGTGATGGCGACATTCGGCCGGATCGACGTCCTCGTGAATAACGCCGGGGTCACGCGACGCGCCTACATCATGGATCTCAAGGAGGAGGACTGGGACCGCATCATGCGCGTCAATGCCAAGGGCGTGTTCTTCTGCCTGCAGCGCGTGGCGCGCGAGATGATCCCCCGGCGCAGCGGCGTGATCGTCAACATCGCATCGATCGCCGGCAAGGGGTACGCGGGCACCTCGAACGCGATCTATGCCGCCAGCAAGGGCAGCGTCATCTCGCTCACCCGCATCGCCGCTCTCCAGCTCGCCCGCCACAACATCAACGTCAACGCCATTTGCCCCGGCACCACGGTCACCGGGCTGTCGGAAGCGAACGTGGCCTCCCGCGCGCGCGAGGAAGGCCTCTCGGTCGAGGACATGACGCGCCGGCGCAATGCCGCCATCCCGCTCGGCCGCCCCAACGATCCCGAGGACGTCGCCACGGTCGTGGTCTTCCTGGCCTCGCCGGGCGCGCGGAATATCACCGGCCAGTCTCTCAACGTCGATGGCGGCGTCATCTTCGATTGACGAGGCCGGCACACGCGCCGGCCACTCGGTGCTCCCCGATCACTCGTGAAGGAGGCCTCACGATGAATGTAGGTATCTCCGTGCCCCTGCCCGCATACCTGGTGGACGTCGGCTTCATGGCCCGGAAGGCTGAGGAGCTCGGCTTCGAATCGTTCTTCTGCGCCGAGCACCCGTTCATCCCGGTGCACACGAAGAGCCGCTTCCCGGGCTCCGAGGACGGCGTGATCCCCGAGGCCTACTCGCACTTCGTCGACCCGTTCGTGGCGCTGGCGCGCGCCTCGGGCACGACGACCCGCATCAAGCTCGGGACCGGGATCGTGCTGGTGCCCGAGCGGAACCCGCTGCTGCTGGCCAAGGAGGTGTCGACGCTCGATCTCTTCAGCGGCGGGCGCTTCCTCTTCGGCATCGGCGCGGGCTGGCTGCGGGAGGAGACGGAGCTCATGGGCGGCGATTTCGACCACCGCTGGACGCAGACGCGGGAGTCGATCCTGGCGATGAAGGAGCTGTGGACGAAGACCGAGGCCGAGTTCCACGGCAAGTACTACAACTTCCCGCCGGTCCGCTCCTATCCGAAGCCGATGCAGAAGCCGCACCCGCCGGTGCTCCTCGGCGGCGGCGCGAAGAAGGTACTCGAGCGCATCGTTGAATGGGGTGATGGGTGGTTACCGAATCGTGTCACGCCGGACCAGCTCCGCGAGAGCCGCGCGACGCTCGACCGCCTCGCCAAGGATGCCGGCCGGGATCCTTCGGCCATCACGATCACTGTCCACGGCCAGCCGGCCGACCGCGACCTGATCAGGCGGCTCCACGACGCGGGCGCGAACCGCGTCCTCGTGCGCCCGCCGGCGGTGAAGACGGAAGCGGAGATGGGGACGGAGCTCACGAAGATCGCCGACGCGGTGCTGCGCTAGCCCCATGCTGCGCTAGCCATGGACCTCAAGGATCGCGTAGCGCTCGTTGCCGGCGGCACCGGTCTTCTCGGGACGGCGATCGCCCGTGCCCTTGCCGGGGCAGGGGCTGACATCGCCATCACCTATCTCGAGCGTAAGGATGCGGCGCGTGAGACCTGCGCGGTCGTTGAAGCCCTCGGGCGGCGGGCGTGGAGCGTGGCGCTCGACCAGACGAAGGCCGAGGCCATTGCCCCCGCGGTGGAGGCGGTCAAGAAGCACTTCGGCAAGATCGACATCCTCGTCAACAACGCGGCCTGGAACATCAGCATTCCGTTCCCGGACCTCGAGTCCCTCGACGCCGCCGTCTGGGACCGCCTCTTTGCCACCAACCTGCGCGGGCCGTACCTGCTGGCGCGGGCGGCCGCGCCGCATCTCAAGGCGAGCGGGTCAGGCCGCATCGTGAACATCGCCTCGGTGGCAGGGTTGAATCCTGGCGGGAGCAGCATCGCGTACGCGACGAGCAAGGCGGGGCTGATTCACCTGACTCGGTGCCTCGCGGTGGCGCTGGCGCCGCAGGTGAGCGTGAACTGCGTCGCCCCCGGCTTCATGGAGGGGACCCGGATGTCCTCGCGGCTCCGACCCGAGATGGCTGAAGGAGCGCGGCAGCGTGCCGTCCTCAAGCGCGCGGCGAGCGTCGAGGACGTGGCCGATCAGGTGCTCGCGTTCTGCAGGTCGGACAGCGTCACGGGCCAGGTGCTGAACATCGACGCCGGCGTTTTCTTCCATTAAAGCTTTCCGGCTCCCCGGCAGATCGCATCCCGCAGCGGATGGAGGCTCGCCATGATCGAGTTCAGGCCGCTTACCTACGAGACGCTGAAGGTGGGCGAGGGGTTCGTGTCGGACGAGCACCTCGTGACCCCGGAGGACATCGAGACGTACGCCTTCGCGGTCGACGATCATCATCCGTGGTACTTCGAGGACTCGCCCTTCGGTGGACCGATCGCCCACCCGACGCTGCTCGGCAACCAGGCGCTCCGCCTCCGCCACAGCCGCTACATCGTGCACGCCGGGCTTCACGCCAAGATGGAGTTCGAGTTCCTCGAGCCGATCCGCCAGGGCGTCCGCGCGCGCTCGCGCGGAACCGTCGTTGACAAGTACGAGCGCCGCGGGAAACCGTACATGGTGACGGAGTTCGTGACGGAGGACGAGAACGGGACGGTGCTCGTGCGCGGCCGCTTCACCCAGATGCTCTTCCGCGGCTGAGGCGCACCATGAATACCAGCGGTCTGGCCTTGCCGTCGCTCCAGAAGGAGATGTCGCAGCGCAAGATCGATGCGTATTCGGTGGTGCGGCCGAAGTCCATACACACCGACCCGGACTGGGCGCGGCAGAAGGAATTCCGCGCTCCTCTCGCCCAGGCGATGATGTCGACGGCGTATGTGTCGGAGCTGATGACCCGATTTCTCGGCGCCGGCTTTGTCAGGGGCGGCACGTTGTCGATGATCTTCATCAAGCCGGTCTACGCCGGCGATCGGCTCACCGTGCGCGGCGTGGTCAAGGACAAGCGGCGGGAGGATGGCGCCACGCGCGTCAGCGTCGATGTCTGGTGCGAGAACCAGCACGGCGAGAAGACGGCAATCGGCACGGCCACCGGACTCGAGCCCTCTGAGCATCCAGAATGAAACGCAGCACTGATCGCATCCTCACCACGCACACGGGCAGCCTGCCGCGGCCTCCCGACCTGACGGCGATGCTGGAGGCCCTGGACGGCGGCGGCGCCTTCGACCAAGCCGCCTTCGAGGCCCGCGTGCGCCGCGCCGTCGCCGAGATCGTCCGGCGGCAGGTGGGGGCGGGCGTGGATGTCGTCAACGACGGTGAGCAGGGCAAGGTCGGCTACTCCACGTACGTGCGGCATCGGCTCACCGGCTTCGGCGGGCAGAGCGCGGTGCCGTCGAGGGCCGACTGGGCGGATTTTCCCGAGGCTGCCGCCCGCGCCGAGCGGCGCTCGGCCGTGGCGCGCCCGTCGTGCAACGGGCCCATCGACTGGCGGGACCGCTCGGCGGTCGACAAGGACGTCGCCAACCTCCGCGCGGCGCTCGACGGTAGCCGGCCGGCGGAAGCCTTCATGACGGGCGCGTCGCCAGGGGTGATCGCCCACTTTCTTCGAAATGATCACTACCCGAGCCGGGAGGCCTATCTCGCGCGCCTCGTGGACGTGATGAAGGAGGAGTACGACGCCATCGTCCGAGCGGGGTTCGTCCTCCAGATCGGCTGCCCCGATCTCGCCATGGGGCGCCACCTCGCCTTTCCGACTCTCAGCAACGCCGAGTTCGTGAAGATCGCCGAGGCCAACGTGGAGGCGCTCAACCACGCGCTCCGCGACCTCCCGCCCGACCGGATGCGGCTGCACCTCTGCTGGGGAAACTACGAGGGGCCGCATCACCGCGACATACCGTTGAACGAAATCATCCGTGTTGTTCTCAAGGCCCGGCCGCAGGGTCTCTCCTTCGAGGGCTCCAATCCCCGTCACGAGCACGAATGGGTGGTTTTCCGCGAGGTGAAGCTGCCGGACGACAAGGTCATCATCCCCGGGGTGCTCGACTCGACCACCAACTTCATCGAGCATCCCGAGCTGGTGGCGCAGCGGCTCGTCCGGTACGCGGAGGTGGTGGGCCGTGATCGCGTGATCGCCGGCACCGACTGCGGCTTCGCGACCTTCGGCCGCTCGACGCTCCTCGTCGAGCCCGAGATCACGTGGGCCAAGTTCGCATCCATGGCCGAGGGCGCGCGGCTCGCCTCCGCGCAGCTCTGGCGGTGACCCCACAGGAGGCCGCATGAAGATCGGCATCTTTCTGACCAACCAGAACCCTGTGGGAAGCGACATGGTCTCGGCCCTGGAAGACCACTACCTGATGACCCGTCTCGCGCGGGACCGCGGCTGGGACGCGGTCGCCACCGGCCAGCACTACCTGAGCGAAGGCATGAGCCAGCTCCAGCTCATTCCGTTCCTGGCGCGCCTGGCCGCGGAGGCGGGGGACATGATGGGGGTCGCCGGCATCCTGCTGCTGGGTCTCCACAATCCAGTGGAGGTGGCGGAGTGCATGGCGTCGCTCGACGTCATCTGGCGCGGCAACTTCGTGTTCGGCATCGGGCTGGGCTACCGCGACGTCGAGTTCGACGCCTTCAAGGTGCCGCCGGGCCAGCGCGTGCGCCGCTTCGTGCAGTGCCTGGAAGTCGTGAAGCGCCTGTGGACCGAGGACAAAGTGACGGTGGAGAACGACGTCTGCACGCTGTCGGGCGTCACGCTGACGTGCCGCCCGGTGCAGAAGCCCCACCCGCCCATCTGGATCGCCGCGAACAGCGACAGCGCGATCCGGCGGGCGGCGCACATCGGGGATACGTGGTTCGTGAACCCGCACGCCACCATGGCCACCATCAAGCGGCAGATGGCGCTCTATCGCGCCGAGCGCGAGAAGGCCGGCCAGCCCTTCCCGAAGGTGCTCCCGCTCATCAAGGAGATCTTCTGCGCCAAGGACACGCCGACCGCGATCGCGATGGCCGGCCCCTATCTCGCCAACAAGTACAAGGCCTACGCCTCCTGGGGCCAGGACGCCGTGATGCCCAGCGGCGAGACCTTCCAGCAGCCCTTCGAGTCCCTGCTCCGCGACCGCTTCGTGCTCGGCAGCCCGGAGGAGTGCTACGAGCAGCTCCGCCCGTGCTGGGAAGAGGCGGGAGCCAACTACCTCTTCTTCCGGACGCACTGGAGCGGCATGCCCGTGGCGCCGGCTCTGGCCAGCATGCGCTTGATCAGCGACGAGCTGCTGCCGGCGCTGCGCCGGATCAAGGCCGAGGGCTAGGCCCGCTGTCTTTCCTCCACTCCCGCAGCCGTTCCGCGCGGCAGGGCTTCGGCAAGCCGCTGCGCCGCCGCGAAGACCCGCGCCTGCTGGCGGGCCGGGGCCGCTACAGTGACGACTTCAACCTTCCGGGTCAGGGCTACGCCCATTTCGTCCGCTCTCCGCACGCTCACGCGCTCATCCGCCGGATCGACGTGGCGCAAGCCCTCGCGGTGGCTGGCGTGGTCGCGGTGCTGACGGGTCAGGACGCTATTGCCGATGGCCTGCGGCCGATCCCGCACAAGCCGGTTCCGACCAACCCGAACGAGTTCCCGCTCGGAGGCGGTGACGGAACGCCGGTCTTCGTCGCCCCACATCCGCCGCTGCCGTCCGACCGCGCGCGCTTCGTGGGGGAGGCCGTCGCCATCGTCGTCGCCGAGACCGCCGCCGTGGCGGCGGACGGCGCGGAGCGCGTCGTGGTGGACTACGAGGCGCTCCCTTCAGTGACGGCGACCCGCGACGCGGCCGAGGCCGGCGCGCCGGTGCTCTGGGAGGAAGCCGGCTCGAACGTGTGTGTCGACTCGATCGCAGGCGACGCACGCGCCGCCGACGCCGCCTTCGCCGGCGCCGCGCACGTCGTCAGGCTCGACACCTGGGTGCCGCGCATCACCGGCGTGCCGATGGAGCCGCGCGCGGCGCTGGGCGTCTACGAGGAGACGACCGGGCGCTACACGCTCTTCGCCGGCTCCGGCGGCGTGGTGCGCCACAAGAATGATCTCGCGGAAATTCTCGGCGTCTCGGAGACGGCTGTGCGCGTGGTGGCGCAAGACGTGGGCGGAAACTTCGGGACGCGGAACAGCTTCTATCCGGAGTTCGCGCTGGTCGCGTGGGCCGCGAAGCGCCTGCGGCGGCCCGTGAAATGGACGTGCACGCGCCGGGAGGCCTTTCTCACGGACTACCAGGGCCGCGATCTCGTGTCCGGCATGGAGCTGGCTCTCGACGCCGAGGGCGGCTTTCTTGCGCTGCGGGGCGTGAACACGAGCAATGTCGGCGCGCACGCCGTCACGTTCGTGCCGCTCAACAAGGGGCGGGAGCTTTCGACCAGCGTCTATCGCGTGCCGGCCGCCGCCGTGCGCGGGCGCGCGGTGCTCAGCAACACATCGCCGCTCGGGGCCTATCGCAGCGCGGGCCGGCCGCAGGTCATGTACGTCATGGAGCGGCTCATCGACCTCGCCGCCCGCCGTCACGGGTTCGACCGCCTGGAGCTGCGACGGCGCAACCTGGTGCCGCCCGGGGCGATGCCGTACACGAATCCCTTCGGCATCGTCTACGACAGCGGCGAGTACGCGGCGGCGCAGGATCGCGCCGTGGCGCTCAGCGACTGGGCCGGGTTCGAGGCGCGTCGCCTCGAGGCCCGGCGGCGGGGCCGGTACCGCGGCATCGGGATCGCCAACTACATCGAGATCGCGACGGGCGCGCCGCGCGAGCGCGCGGAGATCACCGTGCGTCCGGAAGGCGTGATCGACGTCGTGATCGGCACGCTGTCCGCCGGCCAGGGCCACGAGACGAGCTTCGCCCAGCTCATCGTGGAATGGCTCGGCGTGGAGCCGGACCAGGTGCGCCTCATCACCGGCGACACCGATCTCGTGGCCGTCGGCGGCGGCTCACATTCGGGGCGCTCCATGCGCCTGGGCGGCGTGGTGATGGCCAAGGCCTCAGACGAGATCGTCGACAAAGGTAGGCGTATCGCCGCGTGGCTGCTCGAGGCCGCTGAGGTGGACATCGAGTTCTCCGAACGCCGCTTCACGGTCAAGGGCACCGACCGCTCGGTCGACCTGTTCGCGGTAGCGGCCGCGGCCGTGCGGGGCGACGCGCCGGAAGTATTGCGGGGACCGCTCGAGGCGGCATGCGACGAGACGATGTCCACCCCGTCTTTTCCCTATGGCTGCGCAGTCTGCGAAGTGGAGGTGGACCCGGACACCGGCGTGGTCGAGGTGGTCCGCTACACGTCGGTCGACGACGTCGGCCGCGCCATCAACCCGATGATCGTGCATGGCCAGACCCACGGCGGAATCGCCCAGGGCGTCGGGCAGGCGCTGTGGGAGCTTTGCGACTATGACGCCGAGACCGGCCAGATGCGCTCGGCGTCCTTCATGGACTACGCGATGCCGCGAGCCGATATGCTGCCCGCCTTCACGACGGAGATCAGCGAGGTGCCGTCGACATCCAACCCGCTTGGGTTGAGGGGCGGGGGCGAAGGCGGGACGACACCGGCACCTGCCGCCGTGGTCAACGCGATCGTGGACGCGCTCGCCCATCTGGGCGTGGAGCACATCGAGATGCCGGCGACGCCGGAGCGCGTGTGGGAGGCCATCCGGGCGGCTGCTAAGGGGAGTATTAAATGATGGACGTCTTCGACGGTATCCGCACGCTGCTGGCCGTTCGCCGCTACCTGGATCGGCTCGTGCCCGAGCTGGTCATCCGCAAGATCCTCGAGGCGGGGCGCCTGACTGGAAGCGCGATGAATCTCCAGCCCTGGCACTTCATCGTGATCCGGGACCGGGAGAGGCTCCGCCGGCTGGGAGCGCTGGCACCCTCCGGGCCGTATGTCGCCGAGGCGCCGCTGGCTATCGTGGTCGCGGTCGAGAGGACCGGGTACGCCGTGTCAGACGCGAGCCGGGCGATTCACTCGATGCTGCTGACGGCGTGGTCGGAAGGAGTCGGCTCGAACTGGGTCGGCTTCGGCGGCCTGGAAAAGGTCAATTCCCTGCTGGGGATTCCGGCCGCGCTCGACGTGCTGGCTATCCTGCCATTCGGCTATCCCGCCGACAGGATCGGGCGAGGCAAGAAGAACCGCAAGCCCCTCCGGGCCATTGCCCACGGCGAGCGGTACGGCCAGCCCTTCGAATAGTCACCGGATCACTTCGTCGGCCCGCACGAGCAGCAACTGGGGAATCGTCAGCCCCATCGCCTTGGCGGTCTGGAGGTTTACCACCAGCTCGAACTTCCTGGGCTGCTCGATGGGCAAGTCGGCCGGCTTGGCCCCTCTCAGGATCTTGTCCACGTAAACGGCGAGGCGCCGCGGCACCTCCCGCTCGTCCTCTCCGTACGCGATGAGGCCGCCATCGAGGGCATAGGTCCTGTGCGAGTAGATCGCCGGCAGCCGGTGTCGAATAGCAAGGTCCAGGATTTTCCGCCGGTGAGTCCATGTGATGACCACGTAGGTTACATCGAGCGCGCCGAAGCCCTCCCGGAGGATAGCGGTGAAGGCTTTGTCGATGTCGTCAGGACCTTGCAGGCGCCAGAACCGAAGGTGAACGCCCAACGCTTGGGCTAAGGCCTCGTAGGCGTTCTCGTAACTGTCTATGCGGGGGGCGGCGGCAGAGGGAGGCACTCGCGTGAGGACCGCTACCTTGGAAACCCTGGGCGCCACCTCCTTCAGCAGTTGCAGGTGCTTGCCGACAACTTCCGGTCCCTGATCGTCGGACAGCCCCGTGATGTTCCCACCCGGACGAGCGAGGCTAGCCACGAGCCCGATGCCGACCGGGTCGGTGGTGCCCCAGGTCACAATGGGGATCGTCGCGGTCGCTCGCTTGGCGGCCAAGGCCGCCGGACCTCCGCGTGCCACGAACAAATCCAACTTGAGGCGGACCAGCTCGGCGGCCAATTCGGGGAGCCGATCATAGTTCCCCTCCGCGTAGCGCCGCTCGAACACGAGGTTCTGCCCCTCGGCCCACCCACGCTCTCGCAGCGCGTCACGCAGGGGTGCCCAGACAGAGATGTCCTGCTCGGGCCCTCCCGGGCTCAGGAAGCCGATCCGGTAGATCTTTCCCGTCTCCTGCGCCTCGGTGGCCAGCGGCGCGGAAAGCAGGCCGAGGCCGAGACCGACAATCATGATGAGCCGTGGAACTTTCATGCCAGCCCCCAGTCAAATTGAGATGGCTCAGAATAGCTCAGGAAGGTCGCCAAGGTGACCTCGCGGGCCTTGCCTACTGCCGCTCGAAGACCGCCTGGATCATGACGACCCGGCCGTCGTCGCGGTTGCGCTGGCCGGCGCGCGTGATGTCGTCGATCGCGTCGCCCATCACGATGCGCGCGATGCTGTGAGCCGGGACGGCGGCCCCGGTGCTGGGGCCGGCCAGCTCGGCGGTGACGTCTTCCCAGGCAAGCGCGCGAAACCCCGCCGCCTCGATCAGCGCGCGCATCTCCGCCGGCGCGCGCAGGAAGCTGGTCGTCGCGTCCCGGGCCCACATCAGGGGAAAGATCGGCGGCTGCGTCGGGCCGGCCATCGGCTCCTGCATAACGAGGAGACCGCCGGGGAGCAGGAGGCGGGCAAAGCCGGCATAGAGCCGCTCCTTGGCGGCGATGTTCATCCCGCTGTTCTGCGTCCACAGGACGTCGAAGGTCTCCGCGCCCACGTCCAGCGCCAGCGCGTCACCGACGCGGTGGGACACCCGGTCGGCAAGGCCGAGGCGGGCCGTGAGCCACTGGCCGGTCCGAACGTACGACTCCGTCAGATCGACCACGGAGACGAAGCAGCCGTGCTCGACCGCCAGCGTGCGCGCCGGACCACCGAACCCGCCGCCCACGTCGAGCACGCGCATGCCGGGCTTGAGCCGGGCAAGGCGGGCGAGCCGGTCGGTCGAGGCCTTGCCGCCGCCGTGAAACTGATCCACGGGCGCCAGGTCGTCGATGGTCAGCGCGTTGAGGTTCTTGCCGACTCCGGCGAGCGCCGCGTCGATGGCGCGCTCCAGATCGCTGCGTCCCCAGTACGCATTGGTTTGCCGCGCATCGCTCGCGAACACGGTTCACACCTTCTCGAAGTCGGTGCGCTCGTAGACGGGCAGGCCCTGCAGATGTCGGCGCAGGCAGTCCAGCCCCAGTTCCACCGCGCCCAGCCGCACCCACTCGCGGCCGCCGAGAATGCGGCTGCGCCGCGACGCCACCTCCCGCTCCGTGGCTATCGCCAGGCAGATGGTGCCGCCGAACTCGATACGGTCCGCGCCCTGGTCGAGATCGATCAGGACAGCCAGCGCATGCGTCGCGGAGGTGTGGCGGCGGGCGGCCCGCGCCACGGCCTCGGCCGTCTGCTGCGTGAACTCGCCCTCCGGGGCGGCGCCCCCGAGACCCACGGCCGCGCAGACCTCGGCGAGGTCGCGGGCCACGATGCCGCGACGGAAAATCGATTCCGCCCCGGGGAGATGGGCGATGCGGGCGGCGATCTGGCCGCTCGTAAACATCTCCACGATAGAGAGCGACGCCTGACGAGCCGTGAGCTCTGCCAGCACGACGCCTTCCAGCGTCTGGTCATCTTCACCCAGGATGAAATTGCCGAGCCGCTTGCGTATCTCTTGTTCCACGGGCTCGAGCTTGCGTCGGATATCGTCCAGGTCGGCACCGCGAGCTGTCAGCTTGGTCTCGAGC